>NZ_JANZNP010000017.1:0-101659 GCF_025153065.1 Pantoea sp. XY16
CGGGGTGGAGCAGCCTGGTAGCTCGTCGGGCTCATAACCCGAAGGTCGTCGGTTCAAATCCGGCCCCCGCAACCAATCATTTAAACACCTGAAAGGGTGTTTTTTTGTTTCTGCCGTTCGCAAATTCCTCTCAGGCCTCTCTCCCGCAGATAAATGCGCGGATAGTCGTGACTACCCGCACACCTTTACCGATGGGCCAGCGCCGCCCCACTCTTCACATAAGCCCTGATGCCTTCCAGAATTGCCTCTGCAACCTGATGCTGATAGCGGGTGGTTCGCAGCTTTCGCTCCTCTTCCACATTACTGATAAACGCGGTCTCTACCAGGATTGACGGGATATCCGGCGCTTTCAGCACCGCAAATCCCGCCTGATCCACGGTGCGTTTATGCAGATGGTTGATGCGCCCCATGCGATGCAGCACCTCTTTACCAAACCTGAGGCTGTCGTGAATCGTCTGACGCTGCACCATGTCGAACATGGTGTGATCAAGATAGCGGTCGCCGCTTTTGCTGACGCCGCCAATCAGGTCTGATTCATTCTGGGTCTGCGCCAGGAAACGGGCGGCGGCTGACGTGGCACCGCTGGTTGATAAGGCAAATACCGAAGAGCCGCGTGCTGCCCGACTGGTAAAGGCATCAGCATGAATAGACACAAAGAGATCGGCGCGCTGTTTACGGGCTTTGGCGACCCGGACACGCAGCGGAATAAAGACATCCTCGTTGCGCGTCATATAGGCTTTCATGTGGGACTCTTTATCGATCAGCGCTTTGAGTCGCCGTCCGATCTTCAGCACAATATCTTTCTCGCGCGTCTTATATTTGCCGTGCGCGCCAGGATCTTCTCCGCCATGGCCGGGATCAATCATGATGATAATCGGACGATCGCGTCCCGCTTTGCCGGGTAACGGCGCCTGCACCCCTTCATCCTTCTCCAGATCGCCCTGATTATAATCTTTCAGCAGGGCCAGCAGCGGATCGTCTTCCACATGGTCCTGGCTCGGGTAGAGATCGACCACCAGCCGGTGATTGATACCAGCGACCGGTGCCAGATTAAAGATCTTCGGTGCGACGTTGCGCTTCAGCTCCAGAACAACGCGCACCGTGTTGCTGTCGAACTGGCCGACCCGGGCATTTTTGATAAAGGGATCGTCGACCCGAACCTGCTTATCCACCCCTTTCAGGGTCGAATTAAGATGCAGGCCCTGAATATCGATTACCAGTCGTTCGGGATTGCTCAGCGCAAACTGCTTGTATTTCAGCGCGACACTGGACTCCAGCGTCATGCGCGAGTAAGTGGATGAGGGCCAGATACGCACCGCCACAATGTGGTTCTTTGCCGCCAGCCCTGTACGGCTGACGCTCAGCAACAGTAAGGCGCCTGTCCCCTGTAAAAATCGTCTGCGTGAAAAATGGGAATTACCGTCTGACATGCCGCTCCAGCTGCTGTGTTATGTCTAAAAAAGCGCCAGTCAATCAAATGGCGGCGAAAACTTTATCCAATCCGCAGGATGATGTCACCCTGGAAACCCCAAATAATGCAGGCTGTTAGCGGCTTTGACACCCATAAAAACGTAAATTTTCGTCAGGATTAAGGCTTGCAAAATCGGGCGTAAAAGCATAAAAATACAGAAAATACGAATAAACATTCACTGAGGGTTGGCCGTGAAGGAACGTAGTACCGAACTGGTTCAGGGTTTTCGCCATACCGTTCCCTATATCAATGCCCACCGGGGTAAAACCTTTGTCATCATGCTGGGTGGCGAAGCGATTGAGCATGAGAACTTCTCTGGCATCGTTAACGACATCGGCCTGCTGCACAGCCTGGGCATCCGCCTGGTGGTGGTTTATGGCGCACGGCCACAGATAGACGCCAGCCTGGCTCAGCAGCAACTGGAACCGGTTTATCATAAATTTACCCGGGTGACTGATGCGCAATCGCTGGAGTTAGTGAAGCAGGCTGCTGGTCGGTTGCAGTTAGATATCACTGCCCGCCTTTCAATGAGTCTTAACAATACCCCGCTGCAGGGCGCGCATATCAATGTGGTCAGCGGCAACTTCATTATTTCACAGCCGCTGGGCGTGGATGATGGCGTGGATTACTGCCACAGCGGGCGTATCCGTCGTATTGATGAAGAGGCGATTCATCGCCAGCTGGATAACGATGCCATCGTGCTGATGGGTCCGGTTGCAGTCTCTGTGACCGGCGAAAGCTTTAATCTGACGTCAGAAGAAGTGGCTACCCAGCTGGCAATTAAGCTCAAAGCGGAAAAAATGATCGGTTTCTGCTCCGAGCAGGGCGTGCTGAACAGCGATGGTGAAATCATCTCCGAGCTGTTCCCGAACGATGCACAGGCCCGCATCGACGAGATTGAAAAGGAAGGTGATTATCTTTCTGGTACGGTCCGCTTCCTGCGTGGCGCGGTGAAAGCCTGCCGCAGTGGCGTGCGCCGCAGCCATCTCATCAGCTATCAGGAAGATGGCGCGCTGTTGCAGGAGCTCTTCTCACGCGACGGTATCGGTACGCAGATCGTGATGGAGTCGGCCGAGCAGATCCGTCGCGCCAATATCAACGACATCGGCGGAATCCTCGAACTGATCCGTCCGCTGGAGCAACAAGGCATTCTGGTGCGTCGCTCACGTGAGCAACTGGAAATGGAGATAGATAAGTTCACGATTATTCAGCGCGACAATCTGACCATCGCCTGTGCCGCCCTCTATCCGTTTATGGATGAGAAGATTGGTGAAATGGCCTGTGTGGCGGTTCATCCTGACTATCGCAGCTCTTCACGCGGTGAGATGTTGCTGCAGCGCGTAGCGTTGCAGGCGAAGCAGATGGGACTGCAAAAGCTGTTTGTGTTAACCACGCGCAGCATCCACTGGTTCCAGGAGCGCGGCTTTACGCCGGTTGATATTGAGTCACTGCCCGAGAGTAAAAAAGAGATGTACAACTATCAGCGCCGTTCCAAGGTGCTGATGGCCGACCTCACCTGATTTCATCCCGAAGGGACAGGCCCCCGTTGTGGACTGTCCCCTTTTTCTCAGCTGGTTTCACCCAGTCGCTCCACCAGACCGCTGCGTCGCTGCGTCTGCAACTGCACGGCTCGCTGAAATACGCCCGGTTCGCTGTAAATAGTCAGTTGCTTACGTGCGCGGGTAATCGCGGTATACACCAGTTCGCGGGTCAGCACCGGCAGAAACTGCGTCGGCATCACCAGCGCAGTGTGGTCGAACTCCGACCCCTGCGATTTATGCACCGTCATTACCCAGGCCGTTTCATGTGAAGGTAACCGGCTCGGCTGGATCGCCTTGATTGACCCATCCGGCAGCGGGAAAAAGACCTTCAGGTTACCCTCTTCATCCCGCAGCGTAATGCCGATATCGCCATTAAACAGGCCGAGCGCGCTGTCATTTCGGGTAATCATCACAGGACGTCCTTCATACCAGCGGCTGCCCATGCCAGGACGCCGGATGCGCTGCAGTTGCATCAGTCGCTGCTCAATGCGCTGGTTCAGACCCTGCACGCCAAATGGCCCGTCACGGAGTGCACACAGCAGCTGATAACGACCAAATGCAGCAATCACCTCAGCAGGCGGTGCCTGTCGGCGGATAAGTTGCAGGAAGGGCTGATAGCCCTGTGCGACCTCATCCAGCATCACCTGATAGGCTTCCGCGCTGTTCAGCGTCTGAAAACTGACATCTTCATGGGCCGCAGCAAACACCGCCCTGACCTGCTCTGCATCACCACGATTGATCGCTTTTGCCAGCTGCCCGATGCCGGATGAAGCGTCAAAACGATAACTTTTCTGCAGCAGGCAGATGCTGTCACGCACGACTGGTGCCTGCCTGTTGTCACTGCCCTGCAGCGTGCAGCCAGTCAGCAGGGCAAGCTGTTCTGCCCGCGCCTGGCTGTAGCCGCTTTCCGTGCAGCGGCAGATGTCGCCCAGCACCGCACCCGCTTCAACCGAAGCGAGCTGATCGCGGTCGCCCAGAAACACCACGCGAGCATGGGCAGGCAGCGCGGCGATCAGCTTTGCCATCATCGAGAGATCGACCATTGACGCTTCATCCACTACCAGCACATCAAGATGCAGCGGATTGCCGGCATGGTAGCGTAACCGCTGGGTATCGGGCTGCGCGCCCAGCAGACGATGCAGCGTGGTGGCTTCGGCGGGAAAACGCCGCCGCTCTTCGTCGCTGACTACCAGTTCCTGCAGCGCCCGGCCCAGCGACTCGGTCAACCGTGCGGCAGCTTTACCGGTCGGTGCCGCGAGCTGAATCCGCAGCGCGCCGGGATTCAGGCGAATCAGGGCGGCGAGGAGTTTCGCCACGGTGGTGGTTTTACCGGTGCCCGGCCCGCCGGAAATGACCGCCGTCTTGCGGGTCAGCGCCACGGCCGCAGCAATTTTCTGCCAGTTCTCCGGCTGGTCGCCAAACAGGCTGTTCAGCACGTCTCCTGCGGCACGCATATCAAACGCAGTTTTGATTTCCTGTGCAGCAAAAAAGTCGGCGACCCGGCCTTCGCTGTACCATAGCCGATGCAGATATAAACGCTGGTTACTCAGCACCAGCGGTGTCACCCGGCTGCCGTCACTGACGGCCGACCAGTCTGCCAGGCGTGATGGCCAGTCATCCGGCGCGCCAGCCGCCTGCCAGATGGCCTGAGCCAGCGCAGGCTGACGCCCCGCAAACAGGCTATCTTCACAGAGGTTGCTCAGCGGTAAACAGACGTGCCCTTCTCCCGCCTCCGCGCTGACGCAGGCAGCCGCCAGTAGCAGCGCAGGCTGTGATTCTGTCGCCACCAGACGCGCAAACTGGATATCCAGCGGCCGCAGGAGACGCTTCTCAACCGCCTGCAGCAGCAGACTCAGCATGTCACTCATAACATCTCCCCGGTTTCACCAAACAACGCATCAATCTCTTCCACAAAAGCTTCGGAAGGCCGGGTAGCAAAAATGCCGTTGTCCGGCGAGCTGCCATCCATCCCGCGTAAAAACAGATAAAACACCCCGCCAAAATGTTGCTGATAGTTGTAGTCCGGCAGGCGATGCTGCAGATAGCGATGCAGCGCCAGCGTATAGAGCTGATACTGCAGATCGTAGCGGTGGCCAATCATCGCCTGCGCCATCGCTTCGGGGGTGTAAGCGGCGTGACTTTCCCCCAGCCAGTTCGATTTGTAATCCAGCAGATAATATTTTCCCTGCCAGCGGAAGACCAGATCGATAAAGCCCTTCAGCATGCCGCGCACCTGGCGAAAATCCAGCGGAGCGGCCTGCTGAGAAAGTGTATCGTGACGACGCAGCAGATCATCAAGATCCGCCGCCGTCAGAAGATTGTTGATCGGCAGATAAAACTCCATCTCGATGAGCCGTTCACTGCTTTTTATTGCCGACAGCGTCAGCCCCTCCGCATTGAGCGGCGTATGTAAGACCCGATCGATCCACTGTTCCAGAACCGGTAACCAGCTCAGTGGGTAACCATTGTGCTGCAGCTGATCCTCCAGCCAGATGCGATCCGGCGGTTCGGTAAAGTCGATCGACTCAAACAGACCGTGCAGGAAGGTGCCGGGTGCTGCACCACGCGGAAAATGGTGCGGCGTCAACGCCGACTCTTCACCCCTCTCCTCTTCGCCCGCTGCATCGATATCGAAGTTAGGTAACGCATCCAGCAGTGGCGAGCTGTGATGCTGTTGCAGACCGGAGTAACTGGTTACTCGCCAGACATCCGCCAGGGCGCGCGTCACGTCGCGGCTGCTTAACGCCTCGTCGCCCTGCTGCGCATCCTGCCACATTTCGCCCGGCAGCAGATCTTCTTCAACCAGTGCAATCCCTTCACCGGTTAATGCATTGAGTCGCTGGCTGAGCTGCTGCGCATCGACCGCCTGACCCTGCTGTACCAGATAGCCCAGCGCGCTTTTATGGAGATCGCTTTCACCCTCTTTTTTACGGGTGCCTTTGATCAGCGGTGCAATGCCAACGCTGCAGTGATAAACCGAACGGGTCAGCGCCACGTAGAGCAGACGCAGATCCTCTGCCAGCCGTTCTTCTTCGGCCAGCGCCAGACTCTGCGCATCACCCTGCACATCCAGCAGCGCCGTGAAGTTGTCGCGATCGTGATAGAGCGCGCTGGCCGCCTCGCGGAATCCGGCCGCAAACGGCAGCCAGACCAGCGGATACTGCAGCCCTTTTGATTTATGGATGGTGATGATCTGCACCAGATGGCGGTCGCTTTCCAGACGCAGCTGCTGGCTGGAGGCCTGACTGTTGGGCCGGGCAATCTGCTGCGCCAGGAAGCGCACCAGCGCGTGCGGACTCTCCAGCTGCACCGAGGCTTCCTGCAATAGTTCACCCAGATGCATCAGGTCAGTCAGGCGACGTTCACCGTTCTCCGAGGCCAGCATATTCTCCGCCAGTTGCCGCTTGATCATCACATCACGCAGCATCGGTAACACGCCGCGCTGATGCCACAGCTGCTGCCAGACGGCAAACTGCTCCACCAGCGCATCCCACTCGCGCTCATTCTGAGTTAACGCGTCCAGCGTCGCCGCATCGATGGCAAAAATCGACGTCGCCAGCGCGCTACGCAGCAGCCGTTCCTGTTCCGGTGCCTGTATCGCCTGCAACAACCAGAGTAATTCGCGCGCTTCCGGCGTGGTGTAGACGCTGTCCCGGCTGGAGAGATAGACCGACGGAATCGACAGCGCATTCAGCGCGTCGCGGATTAAACCGGCCTCATTGCGACTGCGTACCAGCACGGTGATATCGGAAGCCCGCACCGGCTGCAGCGCCTCACCTTTACCCAGCCAGGCACGTCCCTGCTGTCCTGCCACCAGCCAGCGGCTGATATCGGCGGCACACTGCTGCGCCATAAACTGCTGGTAGTCGCTGTTGCCGACGCCCTCGCCAGGCTGCAGCCAGAAACGTAATGCGGGTTGCTGCTGCTGGTCAAAAATCAGCTTCAGTGACTCGTTTGGTGCGGCAGGCTTAACCGGCTGGAAGGGGATCGCCGAGAAGAGGAAAGGCGAATCAAGCTGAGAAAAGAGGCGGTTGACGCTCCCGACCATCTCAGGTGAAGAACGCCAGTTGGTATCCAGTGTGTAGTGAGCACTGACTTCGCTTCTGGCCCGCAGATAAGTAAAAATATCCGCGCCGCGAAATGCGTAGATTGCCTGCTTGGGATCGCCGATCAGAAACAGCGCCTGCTCCGGCTGATTAATATAGAGCGTGCGGAAGATGCGATACTGCTGTGGATCGGTATCCTGGAATTCATCAATCAGGGCCACCGGGAAACGCGCCCGGATGGTTTCGGCCAGCAACACGCCGCCAGGCTGCTGCAACGCCTCATCCAGTTTACTGAGCAGATCGTCAAAGCCTAACAGCGCACGTAACCGCTTCTCGCGCTGCACCGTGGCACGCACATCGGTCAGCGCCTGCGCGATGATCACATCGCGCAGCGACAAGGGTTCAGCCAGAAACTGATCGATCGCCTCAAACAACGAGTGTCGCGGGGCGTCGCCTTTTTTGGTTTTCTCATCCAGCACCTGCTGCCCAAAGCGCTCCAGCTCTTTCGGCAGTTGATAATCCAGCGTCTCACTGCTGGCCCACTGCGTGACTTTTGCGACCCAGTTGGGCAGATGTTTACTGCTGTAGCTGCGCTTATCCACGCCAGAAGCACTGATCATGCCTTCCACATCGGCGCTAAGCGCCTGCCACTGCTGTTTGATAGCCTTAATGCGCGCCAGGTTACGGGCGTGGCGTGAAGCCAGCGTCTCATCGGCTGCGGGCGGATGCTTCAGGCTGGGTGATTCTCCCTGAAGCCAGGGGCGCAGCGTGGTCAACAGACTGTCAGGCCCGCTCCACTCTGCAGCGATAATGCGCGCCACATCAAGCGTCAGTGGGTAGCACTGGCGACGCCAGAAATCAGCGGTCGATTGCTTCAGCAGCGCCTGCTCATCTTCAATTAACTCCTGCTCAAACAGCATGCCCGATTCAAAGGCGTTGAGATTAAGCATCCGCTGACAGAAGCCATGGATGGTGAAGATAGCGGCTTCATCCATCTGCCGCTCAGCAGCCAGCAACTGCGCGGCCGCCTGACTGAGATCAGGCACCTGATCCAGCAGTAACTGGTGCATCGGATTGCTGCTTTTGCCGCGGATACAGGCCAGACGTAACTGATGAATATTCTCGCGGATTCGCCCGCGCAGTTCCGCAGTGGCGGCTTCGGTGAAGGTCACCACTAAGATTTCTTCTACCGAAAGCGGGCGGCTGTAAGCGTTTTCTCCGCCCAGCCCCAGCAGCAGGCGCAGATAGAGCAGACCAATGGTAAAGGTTTTTCCGGTGCCCGCTGACGCCTCAATCAGCCGCTCGCCTCTGAGCGGCAGCGTTAAAGGATTCAGCGATACGGGAGGTAACTGCGTCATTGGGTCTCACTCTTTACCGGCAGCGACTGCTGCAATTGCGCCACTTCATTCCAGGTTTTCCAGCCAGGCTGACGGGCAAATTCAGTTTTGCCAGTGCCGGTGCCGGCAATCTGTGAGGTCATTACCATGCCCTTATGTTCAATCACGGCCTGCCGGAAAAAGTCTGCCAGGCTGGTCGGGGTTAACTGCTGAACCTGCTCGATCACTTTTTGCCGGGTATTAAAGTGATCATTCTGGCGATCAAAGTCGCGGCTAAAACGATCCGCTTCCTCAAAGAGCGTCTGAGGACGCTGCTGCAAATCATTGATCATCGCCTGCTGATACTGGGAAAAATCTGCCTGGCTCATGCTGCGTAATCGTTTTTCTGCCTGTGGATAGAAGGCTTTGTAACGCTGCAACAGCCAGGCCGGTTGTTTGCTGTTACTTTGCAGCAGGAAGCCCACACCCCACTGGCGGCCCACCGGCATCTGGAAGGCAAAGACCGCATAGCCGAGCTGCTCTTTAGTACGCAGCTGATTGTAGAACCACGGCTGAACGATCTGGCTCAGCATCGAGCTGTGCGCCATGCTCTGATATTCACCGTATCCCAGTGGAACATAGAGAGCGGCAAGAGCGGAGTCGGTGCTGCTGCCCTGCTGTTGCAGGTTGGCTTTCAGCGATTTTTTTATGGTCACATACTGGCTGTGCCAGTCGCGGGTCGCATTACTCTGCATCTGTTGCTTAAGCTCATGTCCCAGCTGCGTCACGCTGTCAGCACTAAGGTTACCCACCACCAGCATCTCTGGCGTCGCATCGCGGAACAGCGTATCGCGATAGGTCGTCACATCTTTAAGTGAGATTGTGCTTACCAGCTTGCGGCGAGTCTCGCGCTGGGTATAAGGCAGTTGCGACAGCAGTTGCATCGGCTGAATCGCCTGCTCAAACGCCTTGCCTTTTTCTGCCGCGTCCAGCCGCTCCAGATACCAGGATTTGGCCTGCTCCAGCTGCTGCTCTGTCGGCTGGAAGGTGGCATAACCCTCAACCAGTTTCTTTAGCAGCGTCGGCAGGCGCTGCGTGAAGCCGTTGGCACTGAAAACCAGCCCCTCATCTTCACCGGTTGAGAAGCTGATGCCGCCCACGGAGGCCTGCGAGTTAAGCTCATCCAGCGCCAGGCTGGAGAGGTAGTCATTCAGGCCAAACAGTACCTGCTGACGGGCGTCGCTGATGGCGTTTTTATTGCGTAATGCCAGCGTGATCGCCGCTTTAGGTTCGCTGGCGTAATAACGGCTGGGCATCCAGTAAATGCGCATACCGTCATTGTTATCCAGCTTCACCGGATGCTGATACGTTTTTCCGTCTGACGGCAACAGGGTGAAGTCGTCCGGGATATAGGGGTTCAGCACGGGCATCGCCAGCGTGATCTGGCTGGCGCGCTGCTGCAAGTCGGCAAAGGTTTGTGATGTGATTTTCTCAACCTGGTAAGGCGCATCCACAAAATAGGCTGTTTTGTTGTGCGGCTCCTGCGGGCTGATATACCAGATGCGCGCATGCTGAGGGGTCATCTCTTCCAGCCGGGCTTTAATCGCGGCAGCATCGTACTGATCCGCCAGATAAGGCGCATCCAGCGTGTGTTCAACCGGCACGCGCAGCATGGTATCAACCAGCCATTCGATGTAATCCATATCGCGGGTGATGGAGGGATAGCGAAAGTCGAGCGCCAGCACGTGTGAAACTTCATCGAAATAGCGCTTATCATCGGCCTGCTGACGCAGCAGATTGATGTAGCTGAATATGGCCGCTACCACTTTGTCACGCTGAGCCAGGCCTTTGTCGGTGAGTGACGCGGTAATCGCAAATACGCCACTGTTACGCTCAGTCATCGGGTCAGCGCCCGCATTGACCCCGTCGGCCAGCCCCTGCTTTTGCAGCCAGTCAGTCAGCGTATTTTTGCTGCGGTTGCTGATTAAATAGCTAATCAGCGTGTCGGTTTTACTGCGAAAGCGATCGCTGTTATTGGCAATGCGAAATTCAATTTTGAGTTGCTTGCGGGGCTGGGCCGGAACGTAATGAATAATGATGCCCTGCTGCGCATCCGTCACTACCGGCACCGTAATCTCCGGCACGCTGGCGTCATGATTTTGCACCCGGCCAAAGGTTCTGGCCGCAATCGATGCCATCTCCGGCAGCGGTTTGTTGCTGTAGATCACCGCCTTCATCAGGTTCGCAGAGTAATGGGTGTGATAAAAATCCAGGAGCGCCTGGTGCAGTTTGCTGCCGGGCTTATCTTTCAATGTTTCAAGATTGCCGCCCGAGAAACGTGACGCCGGATGCGCCGGGTTCAGGGTTTCAGCGCCCACCTGGGCCATGCGCAGGCCATCGCGCGAGCGCGCCATCGTCAGCTCGGCGTTCACGGCGTGGCGTTCGCGATCGGCGTTAACCGGATCCAGCAGCGGCTCAGCCACCGCATCCGCCAGGCGATCAACCGCCGGTTCCAGCGAATCGTTTTCCACTTCCAGATAAAAGGCGGTGCGGTAAGAGGCCGTGCTGGCGTTGTGGCTGCCGCCATGCTTTTTCAGAAATTCGGCCAGGTTGTCCGGCTGCGGGTAGCGCTTTGAGCCCATCAGTACCATATGCTCAAGGTAGTGTGCCAGTCCCGCCTGCTGATCAGGATCGTCCAGCGATCCTATCGGCAGCGTCAGCGCCGCAAGCGATTTCGGTGCGACAGGATCGGAAACCAGTAACACGGTCATCCCGTTGTCGAGCCGGATCGCCTGATAGTGGCGAGGATCCTGTTCACTTTTGCGAATGGTGTCGTTAACTGGCTGCCAGCCTGATGATGTCTGCGCCTGTGCTGTACAAGCCACCAGGCTTAACAATAGCGCCGCTATCCAGCGTGCGTATACCCGCATGTAAACCCCTCTCGTTTCCCGATAAACCGCCAATGACGTACCCGGCGGCTCAAAGCAGAGCAAAATTTCTGTGTAATAAGCCAGTTAGCAAAAATGCCTTCTGACCTGCTATTCATCATCCTGATGTGCAGCCAGCACTGGTAAATACCAGTGCTGTGCCGCCTCAGTTATCTGCTGTAGTTGTGGCTCATCCAGCACACGGCAAAGACGCTGCAGATAGGGATCGCCGCCCTCGCCCTCCACCTGATAGTTACCCTGCCAGGCGGTCAGCAGTCGATTACGCGCTTTGAGCTGCGTCGCTTCATCGGTCAGCAACTGCTGGCTTTTTTTGTCATAGCTGGCGTTCAGCCACGCGCCGCCACTCTTGTTAAGCAACATCAGCGGCTGGCGCATACCCGCGAGATAGCCTGCGACATATTCATTCAGCGCAGCGATCGCCTCAGCCTGCGGTACGGCGAGGAAACACCAGCGGCTCTGCTGCCGGCCAAACATCCGGCTGCTGCCGGTGCCGCCCAGTGCGCAGTAGACCAGATGCTCCAGCCAGAGTAACAGTCCGTCGTTCATGTTGAGTACGCCAGGCCGCCAGCGCAGCAATCCATCACTCTGTACCTGCGTCAGCCAGCCGGTTAAGCTGATCTGCTCCAGTTGCAGATTCACTTCCCAGCTCTCGCCGTCGCTGCGTTGGGTGACCACTTCTGCCGCTACTTCCTGCATCTCATCGCGCTGCGCCTGCCAGAACAGCTCACCGAAAGCGCCATAAGGCAGATTACCGGCCGCACGATGGTGCGCATAAAGTCGCTGAGTATCCTCGCCTTCGACCAGGGCATTCAGCAGTTGCGCATTGATCTGGTAACGCTCCAGATTGTCCAGGGCAAATGGCTCGCTGTCGGGCAGTTCGTTCTCCTCCAGCCAGAAACTCACGCCGAGCCGCTGGTGGAACCAGGCGCGGACCGGATGTCGCCAGAAGCGCAGGAACGCCTCCAGCGTGAGCGCGTCAATTAGCGGCGCTTCCAGCGGCTGAACGAAAGCGGGTTGCGGCTGCCCTGCTCCCTGCGCGGCAGGCAGCCACTCACGGGCGAAGCTCTGGAGTCTGGCAGCCGGCTGGAAGTTTTCCGCGGCAAATGGCATCCGGCTGTGCAGGTGCTGCAGGTGCATCCGCACCCGCGCGGCACTCTCATCCAGCTCAAGATGACCGTCACCCTCCAGATAAAAACTCTGACCAATGTAATCCAGCAGTTCTGTGACCAGTACTGAAGGGTAGCGTTCCGTATTATCCTGTATCGCGCGGCCGATATAACTGATATAGAGCTGCTGCTGTGCCGAAATCATCGCCTCCAGGAAGAGGTAGCGATCATCATCGCGGCGGCTGCGGTCGCCTTTGCGAGACTGCTGCTGCATCAGGTCAAAGCCTAACGGTGCCAGGGTCCGGGGATAGACGCCGTCGTTCATGCCAAGCAGACAGACCAGCTGAAAAGGAATGGAGCGCATCGGCATCAGGGTGCAGAAGTTAATCTGTCCAGCCAGAAAACGCTGGCTGATGCGCTGCTGATCAAGCCGGCTACGTAAATCATCGCGCAGCAGCGCCACCGGAATCGCCTCTTCAAAGCGCGCATCCATGCCATATTCGATCAATTGCTGCCACTGCTCTTCCACCAGCAGCAGAGCAGCCTCGGTTTCTGCATCAGGGCTGAAAAAGGCATTCAGCAACTCCCGGCACAGTGGCAGCCAGGCGACCAGCGGACGGGGTTCGGCCAGCAGCTGCCGCCAGTGATTAAGCCGGGAAAGCAGCTCAGCCAGATGTCCCGCCAGTTCCCCCACCAGACCACTCGACTCGTCATAAGGCAGAATCCCTTCCCAGTCACCGTTGTGGCTCTCCATCGCATAGCCCAGCAGCATGCGCTGCAGGCCAAAGCGCCAGGTGTGCTGGCCGGTAATCGGGAGTGACAGCGCTTCCACGCTGGCATCATCCAGCCCCCAGCGCACACCCGATTCGCTGACCCAACGCCGGAGTAAGCGCAGGCCGCTTTCATCAATAGAGAAATGAGCAGCCAGCGCCGGGACATCCAGCAGCGCCAGCACATCCTCTGAGACAAAACGGCTGTCCGGCAGTGCCAGCAGATTCAGAAATGCCACAATGGCCGGATGCGCCTGACTGGCCCTCCGGTCTGAAATCGCAAACGGCAGGTAGCGATCAGGGGGCGCGTTGGCGAACACCGCCTGAATAAACGGCGCGTAGGCGTCGATGTCTGCCACCATGACGATAATGTCACGCGCTTTCAGCGTCGGATCGGTCTCCATCATCGCCAGCAGATGATCCTGCAATACTTCGACTTCACGCTGAGCGCTGTGGCAGACCTGTACCACAATAGAGCGGTCATCCGGATCCAGACAGCGCTTCTTATCGCTATGCGCCAGTTCCGCCGCATTCAGTCCGATGATGGCGTTATCCTGCAGGTTGAGAAGATCGTGCTGCATGCAGTGCAGCAGGTTATCCGGTTCTACATCCACAAACGCATCAATATCGTCGTTTGACTCCATCTGACTGAGCAGATACAGGTTATCGCGCCCCAGCTTGCCCCATGAGGCAAGTAGCGGGTTAGTGAGCTGCTGTTCGCCAGCGTCATTAAACAGTGCCGGTGCCTGTTCTGCATCCCGGAAAAGTCCGCGTGATTCATCGGCACCATGACGTCGCCGCTGACGGCTCTGCAGTTTCGCCAGAAACGCATAATCCTGAATGTCGCCCCAGTAGTCGCGGCAGGGATTGGTGAACAGCAGATGGATGTCGATGTGACGTCCCAGCGCCTGCAACGCCTGCAGATAGACTGGCGGCAGCGCAGAGATACCACAGATGAAGACCCGTTTCGGCAGATTTTCTGGCGTGGTTTTCGCCTGCTCCAGCGTCTGAATAAATCGCGAATAGAGGTTGGCACGGTGCCATTCGGGCTGGCGCAGCGCCTGGGTATAAGTTACCAGATCACGCCACAGTGCGGCCTGCCAGCGCTGCGCTTCACCCAGCCCCTCAATGGTTTCGCCACGTTCCCAGCTGTTGAGCCAGTCGGCACGATAAACCAGATACTGGTCGAACAGATCGGCCACACGTGAACTGAGCTGATACAGTTTTCGTTTGTCGCCGTCGTCATGGAGATAGTGGCGTAAAGAGACAAACTCTTCATGTTCGAGCATCACTGGCAGCCGGTGCATCAGCTTCCAGCCCATGCTGGCCTTGCTGAAAGCACTTTCTACCGGGATATCGGGCAGTACGCGGACGAACATCTCCCAGATAAAACTGGCAGGCAGCGGAAATTCGATATTGGCGGCAATGCCAAAGGTTTGCGCCAGCTCCATCTGCAGCCATTGCGCCATTCCCGGGCTCTGCACCAGCACCATTTCTGAGGCGAAAGGATCATCAAGAGGGTCATGTTTAATCACCGCCGCCGCCAGAATCTTCAGCACATCAAGCTGATTTGAGTGATAAACGTGAAACATGAAAACTCCTGTGATAACTCAGAACGTGACTGCGGTATTGCGGCTCTGTCACTTTACCGCGTATCGCGGTTGAAACCCATCAAAAGGGCGACCGCGACCTTTAACATCGCAGGCGCGTCAGCGTAGCGTTGCGCTGAAAAGGCCCCTTCACGTCAGCCCGCTCCAGGGTGCAGCCTGAAGGGCCGCTCTGCTGTTGCAGCGTCGATGTCCACCCGGCAACGTCATGCCCTGCCAGTCCCTGCTCAGCCACCCGCCATGCCTCGCGCTGATACCACTGCTGACTGAATCCCAGCGCCAGTGCGCGATGATAGTGCAACAGCGTGCTGCTGCTTAATGCCATTAACAGCAGAGCAAACAACACTTCCGGCAGACTGAATCCGCCGCATTTACTGGCAGGTTGCCGGGGACGTGAGCGGGCAATAGTCAATCCAGCCGTGCGGCAGCGCGCTAATCTGATTGCCCCGTAAACGTATCCAATGCCAGACCGCCATGCCACTGCCGCTGGCCTCACCTTTAAGCAGACCTTCATCCTTTTCACCTCGCTGTAAACAGCTGCGCCAGCCCTGGCGATCATCCTGCTGACACAGGGCTGACTCCGTCGCTGGCCAGCTCAGGGAAAGCCCCCATTGCAGCGCCGACTGTGCCCGCCAGAAATCCTGAATAAACTGCTGCTCATCCGCCAGCAGTCGCATTCCCTGCTCAGACATCTTTCGGCTGGCATGTAGCGTAAAACTGCCGATCACCATAATCATTAACACCATGCCCAGCGCACTGCTGCCCCGCTGCTTCACAGGTTCGCGCCCTCCACCCAACTCTCCACCGTTTCAAGCCAGCGTCCGGCCCGCCCCTGCAGCACTATCCTGATCTGAGCGCCCTGTTGGCTGATGCCGAACTGCTCCACTGTCATGAATGCGGGATCGGAGAGCCGCTCCCAGCCCGCTGACTGACACTGGTCAACACCGCGTTGCATCTCAAGCTGCTGCTGGCGCAGGCGAAAGCCGTAATAGTCACTCTCTGCATGACCCACCGGTTCCCATTTACCATTGCTGTTCTCATCCCAGCGCAGCAGCAGGCAGTGCTCGCTGATTTTCAGTGCGCCACTGCCGCACTCACCGTGACAATAACCGGCACGCCGCACCGCCTTTTCCAGCGTCACCATAATCTGCTGTAATTCCTGACGCAGCTGCGCCTGTTGCAGCACGCCCGCATTCTCCGCCAGCAGCAGCGGCAGAAAACGACCGGTACTGAGCATCACGACGGCGCTGATTGCCATGGCGATTAGCATCTCCAGCAGGCTGAATCCGTCGATTTTCAACGGCACGTCTCCTCATCCGTTATGCAGAGGCGAATTCGGGCTCTGGCTGAGATAATCAGCCGCATGCGTCCGGCGCTGTTCCCCAGCTCAATACTGCCCGCTTTAGCGACATTGCGGCGGCCATAGAAGCCCGGCTCGCCCCGAATGTCATAGAGTGCAACGCCCGCGTGCGGCACGATGAAATGCAACCTTTTCCCTTGATCACACCCCGTAACGGGGCGGCTGCCGGCACCGATGCACCAGGGATTGCCAGGCTGTGACCATAATACCAGGTCGCTATTTTGCCGGTTGGCCTGGGCGCGCAGTCGTAGCAGGAATCCCTGCAATTGCTGAGCGCTGTCGCGCAGTTGCTGCCGCTGTTGCCAGCGCTGCCAGCCGTGCAGCGCAGCAACGCTCAGCATGCCGGTAATCACCATCACCAGCAGCAGTTCCGGCAGGGTAAAACCGCGTAAGTGTGCTGTTTTCATGAAGACAGAGTGCGGGTGATGAACGGGGGAAACAACAGGCGTTGTGACAGGCTGGAAAGCGTGCCGCAGAGAATCATCCCCCGCAAACAGGCAGTGGCAGAAGCGTGCGAGCGGTGCCGCAAATTTACCGGTTTGCAGGCAAAAAAAAGCCCCGGCAAAGTTGCCAGAGCGTTATCGTTTACTGCGGATCAGATGGCGACAGGCGCTTTGATCGCGGGATGCGGATCGTAGCCTTCAATCTCGAAATCGTCGAACTGATAGTCAAACAGTGACGCTGGTTTGCGTTTGATCTTAAGCTTTGGCAGCGGACGCGGCTCGCGGGTCAGCTGCAGGCGCGCCTGCTCCAGATGATTGCTGTAGAGGTGCGTGTCACCGCCGGTCCAGACGAAGTCACCTACCTGCAGATCGCACTGCTGCGCCACCATATGCACCAGCAGCGCATAGCTGGCGATGTTAAACGGCAGGCCCAGGAAGATGTCGCACGAGCGCTGATAAAGCTGGCAGGAGAGCTTGCCGTCCGCTACGTAGAACTGGAAGAACGCGTGGCAGGGGGCCAGCGCCATCTCGCTGAGTTCGCCGACGTTCCAGGCAGAAACAATAATCCGGCGTGAGTCAGGATCGCGCTTCAGCTGCTCCATCACCTGGCTTAACTGGTCAATTTCCTGACCGCTGGACGTTCCCCAGCTGCGCCACTGTTTGCCATACACCGGGCCAAGGTCACCATTCTCATCTGCCCACTCGTCCCAGATGGAGACGTTGTTTTCCTTAAGATAACCGATGTTGGTGTCACCTTTCAGGAACCACAGCAGCTCATGAATAATGGAGCGGATATGGCATTTCTTGGTGGTGACCAGCGGAAAACCATCCTGCAGATTGAAACGCATCTGGTGACCAAAAATTGAAAGCGTACCGGTGCCGGTACGGTCAGCTTTTGGTGTGCCTTCCTGCAGCACATGTTGCATTAAATCCAGATACTGTTTCATTTTTCCTCGCGAAATTGTGGCTGCGGGCGACGACGATACGCCCAGATCATCATAATAATACCGGCAACAATCATCGGCACAGAAAGGATCTGCCCCATACTGATTCCGCCTTCAAACAGGCCAAGCTGGGCATCCGGCTGGCGGAAGAACTCAACGATTATACGGAAGGCACCGTAGCCAATCAGGAACAGGCCTGAGACGCTGCCCATCGGGCGCGGCTTGCGAATAAACAGGTTCAGAATGATAAACAGCACCACACCTTCAAGCGCCAGTTCATAGAGCTGCGAAGCATGACGTGGCAGTACGCCGTAGGTGTTAAGCAGTTCCTGATATTGTGGATTGGTGGCGGCCAGCGCAACATCTTCGCTGCGTGAACCCGGGAATAGCATGGCGTAGCGGAAGCCCGGATCGACACGTCCCCACAGCTCGCCGTTAATGAAGTTGCCAAGACGACCGGCACCCAGACCAAACGGGATCAGCGGCGCAATGAAATCCGAAACCTGGAAAAAATTACGTTTAGTGCGGCGGGCAAAGATCAGCATCACCACAATCACTCCGATCAGGCCACCGTGGAACGACATGCCGCCATCCCAGACTTTGAACAGATAGAGAGGATTTTCAAGGAACAGCGGTAAGTTGTAGAACAGGACATAGCCGATACGCCCGCCCAGGAAGACGCCCAGGAAACCGGCGTACAACAGGTTCTCAACTTCCTCTTTTTTCCAGCCGCTGCCTGGCTGATTGGCGCGGCGTACTGCCAGCCACATGGCGAAAACAAAGCCCACCAGATACATCAGACCGTACCAGTGAAGCGAAACCGGTCCGATCGAGAAGATCACCGGATCGAACTGCGGAAATGCAATATAGCCGTTATTCATCATTCACCGTCTATTTTTCAACCCTGAAAAGGGGCGTTGTCAGGCACATAAATTAAGGCTGCGCATCATAGCACAGCCGGTTTTGTGAATTGTCTTGCAAATGTAAACGCGGATAACCCGCCTGGCTTCGTAGTTAGCGACCGCCGCGAATCAATCCACCCAGCCCGCGCCGTTCCATAAAGGCCGAGACCAGATGGCGAACTTCGGTGGCGGTGTCGGCATTCATCCCCTGCTCGCTGAGCTTCTGCACCTCTTCGTGATCCAGATGACGCAACAGATACTTCACGCGCGGTACGTTTTTACCGTTCATGCTGAGATGGTGATACCCCAGGCCGACCAGCAGCGCTACGCACATCGGATCGCCCGCCATTTCACCACACAGGCACAATTCCAGATTGGCCAGGCGGGCTTCCTGCGCGATCGCATTCAGTGCGCGCAGCATCGCCGGATGCAGCGAGTCGTACAGGTTCGCGACGCGGGTGTTGTTACGATCCACCGCCAGCAGATACTGCGTCAGGTCGTTGGTGCCGACCGAGACAAAATCGACCCGTGACGCCAGATGCGGGATCATAAACAGCATTGACGGCACTTCGATCATGATGCCAATACGCGGCGCGGGAATCGTATAGCCCAGCATCTCTTCCACTTCGCGTCCGGCGCGCTCAATCAGCTGTTTTGCGTCGTCGATCTCGTCGATATGACTGATCATCGGCAGCAGGATACTGAGGTTGCCGGAGGCGGCATTGGCGCGCAGCATCGCGCGCACCTGCACCAGGAAAATTTCCGGCTGGTCGAGCGTCAGGCGGATGCCGCGCCAGCCCAGGCAGGGATTCTCTTCACTGATCGGCATGTAAGGCAGCTGTTTGTCTGCTCCCACATCCAGTGTTCGCAGCGTTACCGGCTTGTTGTGGAACAGCTGCAACATGCCCTGATACTGCGCTACCTGCTCCTCTTCCGACGGGAAGCCATTCTGCAGCATAAACGGGATTTCGGTGCGGTAGAGGCCGATGCCATCGACCCAACTGCCCAGCGCCTGTTCATGTTCCGGGCTTAATCCGGCATTCAGCATCACCTGAATACGTTCGCCACTTTTCAGCTCACCCGGCTGATCGACCACGCATTCCGCCATTTTGCTCAGCGCGTTCTCTTCGCTGATTAGCCGCTGATACTCCTGCACCAGCACCGGCTCGGGATCGATCAGTAGCTCACCGCGATAGCCATCAACAATCAGCAGGCGTTTGTTGAGCTGATGGGGCTGGATGTCAGCGCCCATTACCGTCGGAATGCCCATGGCGCGGGTCAGGATCGCCGCGTGGGAGTTAGCCGCGCCGTCACGCACTACCACACCCGCCAGCCGCTCCTGCGGCAACTCCGCTAAGCTGGTGGCGGTCAGCTCGTCGGCGACCAGCACAAAGCGTTCCGGCCAGGCATTGGTGCCGACCAGGGTATCATCGAGGTGAAACAGCAGACGCTGGCCCAGCACCCGCAGATCGCCTGCGCGTTCACGCAGATAGTTGTCAGTCAGGCTGGCGAACTGTTCAGCAAACTTCTCGATCACCTGTTTCACGGCCCACTCCGCGACCGATCCGTGCTCGATCTCGTCGAACAGATCTTTCTTCAGCCGGGCATCGGTTAACAGGTGAGAGTAGAGATCGAAAATGGCCGCGCTCTCTTTCTGTGCGCTGGCGCTGAAACGTTTGCTGAAACGGCGAAATTCATTGGTTGCTTCGCTCATGGCGAGCGACAGACGCTCACGTTCACGCTGCACATCCAGCGTTGAGGCGGCTGAAACCTGATCGAGCAGAGGCTGCGTCTCATCGACCCAGCCGGGTGCCACCGCTACGCCAGGCGCTGCCGCAATAGCGCGCACCCGTGTCTGCCGGAACTGACCAAATAGCTGCCCCATCTGAGACTGCGACAGCAGCGCCGCCATCTGAGTGGCGAGCGTAACCAGGAATGACTCTTCGCTTTCATCAAACTGACGATGTTCGCGCTGCTGCACCACCAGCACGCCAAGAAGTTGACGACGGCTGATAATGGGCACGCCGAGGAAGGAGCGATAGCGCTCCTCTTTGACTGCGGGGATATATTTAAAGCTGGGGTGACTCTGGGCGTCAGCAAGGTTAATCGGTTCGGCCAGACGGCCCACTAAACCGACGATACCTTCGTCAAACGCCAGCGTCACGGTGCGGCCACGCGGTTTTTTGAGGCCGCGCGTCGCCATCAGGTAATAGCAGCGACGATCGGAGTCGGCGAGGTAAACGGAACAGACTTCCGTATCCATCGCCAGACAGATCTCATTGACCAGGATGTCGAGTGCTTCATTGAGACGCGGCGCACTCGCCACTTTTTCTACAATTTCGCGCAACTGAGTGAGCATAAAGGGCGTGGCCTAACCTCTCTTACGTCGATGGGCAGGATTATTTCGCTGCCCCGCACTCTCCTGCATAGACATCACCACGCCAGCGAATTCCTTCATTACCCGACGATAGACGTCGCGCTTAAAGGAGACAACCTGACGCACCGGATACCAGAAACTGACCCAGCGCCAGCCGTCAAATTCCGGCGTGCTGCTGTGCTGCACATTGATATCCGCGTCATTACACATTAACTGCAGAAGAAACCACTTTTGTTTCTGGCCGATACATACCGGCTTTGTGTCCCAACGCACCAAACGTTTTGGCAACTTGTAACGTAACCAGTTACGGGTAGAGGCAAGTATTCGAACATCTTTCCGGTGTAATCCAACCTCTTCGAACAGTTCGCGATACATCGCCTGTTCTGCGGTTTCACCGGGATTGATGCCTCCCTGAGGAAATTGCCAGGAGTGCTGTCCAAAGCGCCTGGCCCATAATACTTGTCCCTGCCGGTTACAGATTACGATACCAACATTCGGGCGGTAGCCATCATCATCGATCACCGGACTACCTCAAAGCAAAATTTGAATGGCCTGATTGTTTCACACTCCTTACAGGCGGTAAACCACTGGATTCATGGGGGGTTGAGGCATCAATAGCGGGATAACTCACAGAAAAGGGCGTAGTTATAAACAAAGACTGCAAAAAAGCTCGATCTTATTCACCTTTTCTGTGGATAGCTTTGTGCAGAACGCGGGAGTTAACTGAATAACCCTGCTATCACACCTGGGAATACCGAAAAGAGTTAATTCCTTATCTGACTGATTAAAAATGAAATTAATGCAGAATCACGCTTCACTGGCTTTTTATAAACAGCGAATATTTTTACGCCCACTGACAATTGGTTAAATTATAATCACAGTGCTTTTTATCCACAGATAATCGCTCAGGGTTAGGTCAGGCCGGTGAAATTCTGTTCAAATAGCGAAAAGTCAAGGCTGTAAATGGAACCAGTACCGCAAAGATAAGGGGGTTATCCCACTTTTCTGTGGATAACCGGACTGGAGATCCTGTTCATTATTGCGGGTAAGCTGGGATAACCCTGACCCACTGCAGATAGCACGAGGGCAATCCACTCAAAAAAGCATGATCTATCATGTTATTATCGAGCCCGGACACGATTTATTTCAGCGGGACAACTTACTTATCCGCACCTGTACACATTTTAATCATTATGAGTTATCAACATGCGTTATCCACCAGGACCACCCGAAGATGAAGCCAGCCTGCTGGCACGCGCGCAGGATTTAGCCGGATTACCTATGGAAACGCTGGCTGCACGTGCCGGCCTGCCCATGCCTGCGGATCTTAAACGCGATAAAGGCTGGGTCGGCATGCTGCTGGAGTGGCACCTTGGGGCGAGCGCGGGCAGCAAAGCGGAACAGGACTTTGCCCATCTGGGTATCGAACTGAAAACCATCCCGATTGATGCACAGGGTAAACCGCTGGAAACCACCTTTGTCTGTGTCGCACCGCTGACCGGTAACAGCGGCGTAACCTGGCTTACCAGCCATGTGCGTCACAAGCTGGCGCGGGTGTTGTGGATCCCGGTTGAAGGTGGGCGTGAGATTCCGCTGCGGGAACGCCGTGTCGGCGCGCCACTGTTGTGGAGCCCGAATGCGGAAGAAGATGAGATGTTGCGACAGGACTGGGAGGAACTGATGGATATGATCGTGCTGGGGCGCGTTGAGCAGATTACCGCACGGCATGGTGCCTGGCTGCAAATCCGGCCCAAAGCCGCCAATAGCAAGGCACTGACCGAGGGAATCGGCGATCAGGGCCAGCCCATTATGACCCTGCCGCGCGGCTTCTACCTGAAGAAGAGCTTCACCGGTCCCCTGCTGGCGCGCCATTTTCTCCTGTAAATCGCGTCTCCTGCGCGACTAATGTCGCAATTTTGTGGGAGATTGGCGAATTCAATGCGTATAATCGCCGTTTACTTTTCGTTTAGGATTGAATGCCGGTATGTTTGAGTGGATTTCCGATCCCAACGCCTGGCTGGCGCTGGGCACCCTGACCATCCTTGAGGTGGTGCTGGGTATTGATAACATCATTTTCCTGTCGCTGGTGGTCGCTAAGCTGCCAAAACACCAGCAAGCCAGTGCACGCCGTATTGGTCTGATGGGCGCGATGCTGATGCGTCTTGGCCTGCTGGCTTCCATCGCGTGGGTCGCCCGTCTGACTAATCCGCTGTTTACGCTGATGGATCATGCGTTCTCGGCGCGCGATCTGATTCTGCTGTTTGGCGGTCTGTTCCTGTTGTGGAAATCGAGCATGGAGATCCATGAAACGATTGAAGGCAGTGAAGGCGAGCACAACACCCGCGTTCATTCGTTCCTTGGTGCCATAGTGCAGATCATGATGCTCGACATTATTTTCAGCCTCGACTCCGTGATTACCGCCATCGGCCTCTCTGATCATCTGTTTATTATGATGGCGGCAGTGGTCATTGCAGTGCTGATGATGATGTTTGCCGCACGCGCCATTGGTGAGTTTGTTGAACGCCATCCGTCAGTGAAAATGCTGGCCCTCTCCTTCCTGATTCTGGTCGGTTTTACCCTGATTCTGGAGAGTTTCGCGGTTCACGTACCAAAAGGTTACATTTATTTTGCTATGTTCTTCTCCATGGCGGTTGAGTGCCTTAACCTGATGCGCAGCAAGAAAAAGCACGCCTGATAAAGTCAAGGGCGAGCCTGCTCGCCCGGTTATTTTCAGAATCCTACGATTAACCCTGCCGGCAAAACCATTTATTACTACACTTTTTGCACTTAACGATTTGTGAGGAAGAGGCGAGATGAAAGGGTGGGCAGGCGTAGCAATGGTGATGGTAACCGCAGCGTTCCTGAGTGGATGCAGCTCTGATTATGTCATGGCGACCAAAGATGGCCGGATGATCATGACCGAAGGCAAGCCGAGCATTGATAAAGAGACCGGCCTGGTGCAGTACACCGACCAGACGGGTCACGAGGTGCAGATTAACAGCGACGAGGTCTCAACGATCATTGAACGTTAAGTGCCCGATTTAATCACCTGCCATCGATTCCACGCTGGCAGGCGATTTCCCCGACTTTTCCCCCTTCCTTCCCCGCCGTTGCTCGCGCTATAGTCCCTGAGGACACAACATTCCATTCCATAAAAAAAGGAAGCTGGCAATGCACTATCATCGTATTCCCCACAGCACGCTGGAAGTGAGTCAGCTGGGGTTGGGCACTATGACGTTTGGCGAACAGAACAGTGAAGCCGACGCCCATGCTCAACTGGATTTGGCTATCCGTTCCGGCATCAACTTTATTGATACTGCCGAGATGTATCCGGTGCCACCGCGCCCGGAAACTCAGGGTCTGACCGAACAATACATTGGCAGCTGGCTTAAACAGCGCGGCAGCCGCGACAAAATCATCCTGGCCAGTAAAGTGGCGGGTCCGTCACGCGGCAATGATGCTTCGATTCGCCCGGATATGGCACTTGACCGTAAAAACATCCGCGCCGCACTCGATGCCAGCCTGAAACGCCTGAACACCGACTACCTTGATCTCTACCAGTTGCACTGGCCACAGCGCCAGACCAACTATTTTGGCAAGCTGGGCTATCAGTACAGCGAGACCACGGCGCAGGTGACGCTGCTGGAGACGCTGGAAGCGCTGACCGAGCAGGTGCGCGCCGGCAAAATCCGTTATATCGGCGTGTCGAACGAAACGGCGTGGGGCGTGATGCGCTATCTGCAACTGGCAGAGAAGCATGAGCTGCCGCGCATTATCAGCATTCAGAATCCCTACAGCCTGCTGAACCGCAGTTTTGAAGTGGGTCTGGCCGAAATCAGCCAGCATGAAGGCGTAGAGCTGCTGGCATATTCAAGCCTGGCGTTTGGTACGCTGAGCGGCAAATACCTGAATGGCGCGCAGCCTGCGGGCGCACGCAACACATTGTTCAGCCGCTTTACTCGCTACAGCGGCGAGCAGTCACAGAAGGCAATTGCCGAATATGTGGCGTTGGCTCAGCAGCATCAGATCGACCCGTCGCAGATGGCCCTGGCCTATGTGCGTCAGCAGCCGTTTGTGGCCAGCACGCTGCTGGGCGCCACCACGCTTGAGCAGTTACAGATTAATATCGACAGCGTCAATCTGACCTTAAATGCAGAGATTCTGGAAGGTATTGAGGCGATCCACCGCCGTTACACCTATCCTGCGCCATAAGTACTCTGTTGCCAGCTGCCGCTGTGGCGGCTGGCCTTTCTCACAGGTCGCGATAATAGAGTTTTACCGGCTTATCGGGATACTCAAGCGCTTCGCCCTGTGGCAGCCAGCCAGACCGTTCGTAATACCCCCCAAACGTTGACCACAACCACAACCGTGGATAGCCCTGCGCCTGTGCATAGGCGATGACATGCTGCTGCAGCGCCTCACTGACACCTTTGCCGCGCACCGACTCATCAACATAGAGCGCCGCCAGCCAGGGGAAAAGATCCTGACGGCTGATCAGGTCGCAACGCCAGAATCCCACCGTGCCGATTGCCCTGCCCGCCTCCACGGCGACAAACGTTACCGGAAAATCAGCACCGGTCAGGCTGCTGTTCACCACACTGGCAAAGAACGCCCGGCTTGTGGTTTCACCAAATGCGCGCCACTGCCAGTCGATGATCTGATCGGCAAATTGGGGGGCATCGCTGAGCGAGACGATTTCAATCACATCAGTTTCCCCTGAAAGATCGGGACTGAATCAAACAGGTAGCCATCAAAGTCAGGCGCATCGGCGTCGGAAAGCTCCAGCAGCGTATTCTTGACGTTCTCGAGGTGCTGCCAGGTAGATTGCCAGGCCCCCATCACATCACGCCGACGCAGAGCGGCCAGGATGGTCTGGTGATCGCCGAGCCATTTCAGGCGATAGGCGCGGGTTTCAAACTGCGGGCGCAGCTGCTGCCAGAGCGGGCTACTGTCATGATGTCGCCAGATACAGGTGACGGTATCGAGCAGCATCTGGTTCTGACTGGCACCCGCCAGCAGCAGATGAAACAACTTATCGTTGTCCTGACTGCTATCGTTGGCGGCGATAGCACGCTGCTCCTGTTCCAGCGTTCGGCGCAGATTTTCGATGTCCGCTTTGGTCGCCATTTTTGCGGCAAAGGCTGCAATATTGCTCTCCAGCAACTGACGTGCCTGTAGCATTTCAAACGGGCCAACGTCGCTGCGGAAGAAGGCCTCTTCTTCATCATCACTGGCGGAAGGAATACGCATCACATAGACGCCGGAGCTCTGGCGGATATCCACCGTACCTTCCAGCTCCAGCATCAATAATGCCTCGCGCACGATGGTCCGGCTGACGCCCCAGGTTTCAGCCAGCTGACGTTCAGGCGGCAGGCGCGATCCCACCGGATAGTGTCCGTCACAAATCTGCTGACGCAGGTGCTGACCAATTTCCTGATACTGCTTTTTTTCTTGCGGCGCTTCGGCTTTGTCCACACTGTCACCCTTTGCAATCAATGCGCTAACGGCATTGCCGCGGTTCCCTGCGCGACAATGCCCGCGAACCGGAGAGGCTGGCTCGCAAACTGGGGCTCAGTGTATCAAAGCCAGCGCCTGATCGAGTACCTTTGCACCATTCAGCGTGCCGTAAGCAACCGTATCAATTACCGCGATGGGCAACTGATAGCTGTCGGTGAGTTTTCTGTTCTCCTCCAGTTTGAAGCGCACCTGTGGCCCGAGCAGCACGACCACCACCTCGTTGCCGTAGTTTTGCAGCTCTTCACGCAGGTTTTGCTCCGGAATAGCGTAGATCTGAAATGCCAGTCCGCGAGCGGCAGCCTCCTTTTCCATCCGCGTCACCACCATTGAGGTCGACATGCCTGCAGCACAGGCCAGAACAATTCGTTTCATGCGCGTTTCCTCGCGTTATTTCGGCTCATCATCAAGCCATAGGGTAAATTGCTGCGTGTCGCACAGCGTACGGAACCAGTGGGCAGATTTCTTCATACGGCGCTGACGCTGCTTATCTAAGTCGATTTCGATAAGACCATAGCGATTTTTAAAGGCATTCATTGGCGAGATATTGTCGGTAAACGCCCACAGCATATAGCCCTGACAGTTAATCCCCGCCTGGCTGGCGCGTATCGCCTGATGCAGGTGCTCGCTGATAAACGCGATGCGGTAATCGTCCTGAATCTCCCCGTCGGCATTTTTGAACTGCGTTTCGTCCTCAATTCCCATACCACTTTCAGCCACAAACCACGGGATATTGCCGTACTCATCGCGCATCCGCTGCGCCATATCCCAGATAATTTCAGGCTGAATTTCCCAGCCGCGTGAACGGTTCATCCGCCGCCCCGGCAGTTCAAAATGTTCGTAATACCAGGCGGGATGAAAGGGTGTCTCGGGATGCCAGGCGCGGGACGGTGCCTTCACGCGATGCGGATAGTAGAGATTAAGCCCGACCTCATCGACGGTATTGGCGGCAATAATCGCCAGCTCTTCCGGGGTGGTTTCCCACTCAATCTGATGCTTATCAAGCAGCGCCAGCAGCTCTGCCGGATACTCGCCTTTAATGGCGGGATCGAGAAACACCCGATTGTAGAACAGGTCATAAATATGCGCCGCCTTCTGGTCGTGCGGGGCTGATGATCGCGGATAGGTGACTTCCGGATTGAGTATGGTACCAATGCGACCGGCATAGCCTGCCGCGCGGAACAGCTGCACTACCCGGGCGGTAGCAAGATTCTTGTGGTGGTTCCACTGCATCCATTTATGGGTGTTCTGCTCATAAGGCCAGCGCAGCGCGTCGAGATAGACGCGGGTCTGCACCACAATCGGCTCGTTAAACACAAACCAGCGCGTGACCCGACCGGCATAGCGTTTAAACACCTGTTCGACATAGCGGATAAACAGTTCAACGACATGCTTTGACTGCCAGCCGCCATACTGCTCCAGCAGCGTGGCGGGCAGCTCGTAATGCTCCAGACAGAGCATCAGTTCAATGCCCTGGCGCTGCATTTCATCAATAAGCCGGTCATAGTAAGCCGCGTATTCCTCATCGACCGTAGCGGTTTCGTAATCGATCAGGAAACGCGACCAGTTGATCGAAGTGCGGTAGTGGGTCAGCCCGCTGGCCTTCATTAACGCAACATCCTCACTAAAGCGGTTAATAAAGTCGGTGGCAACCGCCGGACCGTAGCCGTTGTGCCAGACGTGGCGATCCTGCTGATACCAGGCGTCAGGCCAGGAGTCCTGCCCCGCTTTTTTTCCGCTCCAGCCTTCCGTCTGCCAGGCGGAGGCAGCAGCCCCCAGAATGAAATTCTCAGGTATGTGGACAGTCTGACGACTCATAACACCTCCGTTCGGTTGGGATTCAGCTCAGGTTGCAGGTTCTTTGCTTCCGCTGCATCCGCGCGGCGGGCTGCGACTTTCACAAATGGCAGATAGATGAGTACTGACACCAGAATGCAGACGATCTGCGTCACCACCGCACCCATCGATCCGGCCGTTGACAGCCAGGCATTGATAATCGGAGGCGTGGTCCAGGGCACCATCACCACGGCTTTCCCGGCAAATCCCATCACCGTAGCGAAGTAACCGATAGAACCTGTCACTAGCGGTGTGATGATGAAAGGGATAGCCAGGATTGGATTAAGCATAATCGGCATACCAAATATAACCGGCTCGTTGATATTGAAAAGGCCTGGCCCAAACGACAGTTTGGCGATTTCACGCATCTCTTTGCGTCGCGTCGCCAGCATCACGGCGGTGAGCAGCCCGATGGTCAGGCCGGAACCGCCGATGCTCATATAAACATCCCAGAACGGCATGGTGATGATGTTTGGTGCCTCTTTCCCCTGCTCAAAAGCGGTCATGTTGACCATAATCGCGCCCAGCAACAGCGGCTCACGGATCGGTTTCACCATCTGGTTGCCGTGAATACCAATCACCCAGAACAACTGGGCGACGAACATCAGAATCAGAATGCCCCACAGGCTCTGCACCACCGACTCCAGCGGCTGCTGCACCACCTGGTATACCGCGTCGTAAAGGTACATGCCGGTGACGCGATGGAAGATAAAGCCGAAGGTCGCTATCAGCGTTACGGTGATGATTGATGGGATTAGCGCGGAGAAAGAGGCGGCCACGTTGGGCGGCACCGTGTCGGGCATTTTGATTTTCAGCCGTTCAACCTGTTCGAGGCGGCAGTAAATCTCTACGGACAGAATGGCGATAAACATGCCGAGAAACAGGCTCTTGGTATCGGAGAATTGTTTGGCCAGTACGTCGGTAACCAGGTGCATCTGCCCATCGACCATCATCTGTAAGGTGGTCGGCGTCACGGATACAAAGCAGATGATTGCCAGCAGGCCGGGAAACAGCGTTTTTATACCGTTGATGCGCCCAAGCTCAATACCAATCAGGAACACCGCACCAATGTTAAGAAAGCTAAGCGTGGCGTAATTGATACTGCTGGTGATGGGCTTAAGATCAGCTAAAAAAGCCAGGGCGGCAAAGCTGGCAAGGCCATTTTTGCTGTCCAGCACCATGTTAGAGATCAATACCGAGAAGGCGCCAACAATGATCACCGGCATCAGGGTAATGAACGAGGCTTTAATCGCCATGATGTAGCGATAACTGTTAAAGCGGGTGGCAAAGCTGCCCAGGGAATCGATAAGGCGGTCCTGTAGAGACATGATCAACCCTCAGAGATGTAAGATCGGTATTCCTGTAATCGTCGTGGTCTTCCCTGTTAGTGGCATACCAAAATGACGAATCTCCTCGGTTTTTTCTGTGACGGATCTCCCGGAAACGCTTATTGGCATTCCAGTATGATAAAAACGGCCAATTTGGCATACCAATAGCGGAGGCGTTATGGATTACGAACAGACCATGATGGAATTGCTGATCAATGCAGGGGAAGCCCGTTCGTCGGCGATGATGGCGATTCAGTGTGCGCGCAAACGCGACTGGACCGGGGCTGACGCAGCGCTGGCAGCTTCAGATACCGCGGCAAAAGCGGCACATAA
Source organism: Pantoea sp. XY16 (assembly GCF_025153065.1). Lineage (NCBI taxonomy): Bacteria > Pseudomonadati > Pseudomonadota > Gammaproteobacteria > Enterobacterales > Erwiniaceae > Pantoea > Pantoea sp. XY16. The sequence goes on from NZ_JANZNP010000017.1 coordinate 29,843, forward strand.
AATTCAGACCGCGTTGATTAGTGCAGATGAGGGAAGCGGAAAATTGCCGGTCACGCTGATTCTGGTGCATGCGCAGGATCATCTGATGAATGCAATGCTGTGCCGCGAGCTGGCAGAGGAGCTGGTCATGCTGCGCAAAGAGATCTATAGCTGACAGGCGGCGCGCCGGCCGCCTGAGCGAGGTGATTAGCTGATTTCCAGTGCCAGTAGCGACTCAATAGTCTGCGCGCGGCGGATTTCCCGCGGCTGGCCCTGCTCAAACAGCACTTCCGGGATCAGCGGACGGCTGTTGTAGTTAGAGGACATGGATGCACCGTAAGCTCCGGTGTCGTGGAACACCAGGTAATCGCCAACCTTTGCCGCCGGAATCGCGCGTGGTTCGACCATGCCGCCCTCCAGCTGGGTAAAGACATCACCCGATTCGCACAGCGGACCCGCGACCACCGTGTCGATGGTCTGCTGCTCCTCAATCGCCCGCTCATCGCCCCCCATCAGCGAGATATGGTGATAGCTGCCATACATTGAGGGGCGCATCAGGTCACTGAAACCGGCATCGACCAGCACGAAGTGACGGCTGCCCATCGACTTCACTGCCCGAACCTGAGAGACCAGCACACCCGCCTCGGCCACCAGGAAACGGCCTGGTTCGATCTCCAGCTTTATCGCGTGACCCAGATGCTGAGCGATACGCTGCCGTGCTGCATCCCACAGGCCAAAATAGTGATCGGTATCGATCGCCTCTTCGCCATAGCGATAAGGCACAGAGAGGCCGCCGCCCGCAGAGATCGCCGTCAGATCCTGACCTGACGCCATCACCAGTTCGACCATCGCATCACAGACCTGCTGCAGATGCGCATAATCGACGCCTGAGCCGATATGCATATGAATGCCCACCAGCTTCAGGCCGTGCTGCTGAATCGCTGCCAGCGCCTCGGCTAAATCGCCGTGCCAGATACCGTGCTTGCTGTTTTCGCCGCCGGTATTGGTTTTCTGACTGTGACCGTGACCAAAACCAGGATTAACCCGCAGCCACACCGCATGTCCCGGTGAGACCGCGCCGAGCTGATGCAGCATATCGATCGATCCGGCATTGACCGGAACCTTTAACGCGGTTACCCGCGCCAGCGTTGGCTGATCGAACAGATCCGCGGTAAAGACGATCTCATCACCACCAGGCTCGTAGCCCGCAGCCAGCGCACGTTCGATCTCACCCAGCGATACCGAGTCCACTTTCACACCCGCTGCGCGCATCAGGCGCAGGATATGAATATTTGAACAGGCTTTCTGCGCAAAACGCACCACATCAAACGCCTGCAGCTGGGCAATACGCGCCTGAATAATCTGCGCATCATAAGCCCAGAATGGCCCGGCATAACGGCGTGCCAACGGCAGCAGGTTAGCGGCGTTGAGGGCGGTGTCGGTACTCTGTAAGGAACGTGGCATAGCAATTCTCCTGTGGCAATAACCGCATTAAGCCAGAATCATGCCATAGCGAAAAATATCTGTTTTAATAGCATCTATTCACAATGGATATAGGAAGGCGGCGTGGCAAACATTAACTGGCGGCATATTGAGATCTTTCATGCGGTGATGACCAGCGGCAACCTGACCCAGGCTGCAACGCTACTGCATACCTCACAGCCGACGGTGAGCCGGGAGCTGGCACGCCTGGAGCAGCAGTTGGGATTAGAGTTGTTCGGACGGGTTCGTGGTCGCCTGCAACCGACGGTGCAGGGATTACGTCTGTTTGAAGAGGTGCAGCGATCCTGGTACGGCCTGGATCGCATTATGGAAGCGGCTGAAGGGCTGCGCCAGTTCCGTCAGGGTGAGCTGTCGATCGCCTGCCTGCCCGTTTTTTCGCAGTCGCTGCTGCCACCACTGTGTCAGCCCTTTTTACAGCGCTACCCGGATGTGAGCCTGAATGTGATTCCTCAGGAGTCGCCGCTGCTGGAGGAGTGGCTGTCAGCCCAGCGCTATGATATCGGCTTAACCGAAACCCAGCACGCGCCGGCCGGGACTGATCGTCTCGCCCTGCTGACCTGTGATGAAGTGTGCGTGTTGCCACAGCATCATCCTCTGAGTCAGCGTGCAGAACTGACACCGCACGATTTTGCGGGCGAACAGTATGTCAGCCTGTCGCGCAGTGACAGTTATCGTCAGTTGCTGGATGCGCTGTTTCATGAGCAGGGCGTCGAACGGCGGCTGGTGATGGAGACGCACAGCGCCGCTTCGGTGTGCGCCATGGTCAGAGCGGGCGTGGGCATTTCGATTGTGAATCCGCTGACGGCGCTGGATTACGCCGACAGCGGTGTGGTGATGCGTAAGTTCAGCGTGGCGGTACCCTTTACCGTCAGCCTGGTGAGGCCGCAGCACCGCCCTGCGTCGGCGCTGGTCGATGCTTTTGTCAGTCATCTGCAACGGCAGGTGGCTGACTTTCCGGCACGCATCGACGCCCGCCTGGCTTAAGCGCGAACCCTGGCGGCTGCGCGGCCCGATTTGCGGAAGGTGATCAGACAGATCAGCAGGCCAATTGCCGCCAGCGCAGCGGCAGCAACCGGCACCGCCGTCAGGCCATATCCACGGCCAATCACCGCACCGCCGACCCAGGCACCCAGCGCATTACCGACGTTAAATGCCGAAATGTTCAGGGTTGAGACCAGGTTCGGCGCCTCTTTACCGTGACGGACCACGTTGATCTGCAGACCCGGTACCGTCGCAAAGGTCGCCATCGCCCACAGGAACAGGGTGATCTCCGCCAGCCACAGCGCATGGCTGGTCCAGCTGAACAGCAACGAGAAGATGGCGATCAGGGAGAAGCTGAGGATCAGACTAAAAGAGACTTTCCAGTCGGCCAGTTTGCCGCCAAGAATGTTACCGACCGTCAGGCCTGCGCCAATCAGGAACAGCGTCCAGCTGACACCCCGATCGCTGATGCCCGTTATCTCTAACAGCAGCGGCGCAATGTAGCTGAACAGTGCAAACATCGCCGCGGCAAAGAACACCGTCATCAGCAGCGAGAGCCAGAGTTTCCCGTTGGCCAGCGCACCAATTTCACTCGCCAGGTGAACCGGCTTCTCCTCTTTATTGTTCGGCAGACTCACGATCAGGGCGATAAACGCCAGTACGCCAATCACAGCCACGCCCCAGAAGGTGGCTCGCCAGCCAAACATCTGTCCGAAACTGGTTCCCAGCGGAACGCCCAGCACGTTGGCTAAGGTCAGTCCGGTGAACATCAGTGCGACAGCGGAAGCCTGACGACCGGCTGGTACCAGACTGGCGGCGACCACCGCGCCAATACCGAAGAAGGCACCGTGACAAAGCGCGGTGACGATGCGTGCCAGCATCAGCAGGTTATAGTTGTAAGCCAGCGCACACAGCAGGTTGCCGACAATAAAGATCACCATCAGCAGAATCAGTGTTTTCTTGCGCGGCAGCCTGGCGGTGAGCAGCGCCATAATCGGTGCACCAATCGCCACGCCCAGCGCGTAGCCGCTGATCAACCAGCCCGCCGACGGAATCGACACCTGAAGGTCACGCGCCACCTCCGGCAGCAATCCCATAATGACAAATTCGGTGGTTCCGATGGCGAACGCACTCAACGCCAGCGCCATTAATGCTACAGGCATAACACTCTCCCAATATCATTTGCAGGTGAACTGCACAGACGCGCAGCCCCACGACGCTTATTAAAATTTGATCTGCGTCACGGTGAGCATTACAGCACAGTGCTGATGCGCGACATAGCCTGCGCGCAGCAAAGGATTATTGCCGGGGCCGCAATAATCCTGCTGCTTTTTCGGAACAAATGGCTTTGTCAGCCTTCTGGCTAAGCCCGTTAAAGCGCGCATGACCCAGGGTCAGGTTGTCATTTCCCGCGAAACCGTTACGCTTTTTAGTGCGTATTTAATTAATAAATCCTTAACGTTGCCGATATATCCCTAATCAATTGCCAGGTGATGTGATCAACTTCTGACGCAGGGAGAGAGAATGCAACGACTCATAGCCTTAATGGTTTTTGGCTTAACCGGCTGTTCGGTAGGTCATTATGAGTACAGTAAAGAAGCTGAAAAACGGGTTGATATGACCGTGACCGGCATTCCCACCGTGCTGGGTTTTGGCACGCTTGGAACCACTATCCCGCTGACGCCGGAGTACAGCCTGACCGCCGCGCACGTGGCGAAGTTTTCGCTTTATCGCGTCAAAGCCTGGCATCCGCAATGCGATCTGGCGGTGGTCTACCACAAAAACAGTGAAATAAACCTTCCACCCAGCTTCCGCAACAGCCATATCGGCGACCAGGTGAATCTCTACGGCTACAGTTTCATTTCGGCCATGCCGGTCAGCTCCAGCGGACAAAACCTGATTAATACCACGCTGGCAAACCGCTGGAACAAGCCGGACTGCGTCGTCGTGGCGGCGAATGCAGGTGTGGTGAAAGGGATGTCGGGCGGCGCAGTCTATAACGCCTCTGATGATACGCTGGCGGGCGTGATTATCGGCTACAGCAATGACATCAACGACAATGCCAGCGGTAAAACACTTTATAAGAACGTTGCGCTCTATGTGCCTTACTCGCGATTTCAGACATGGTTGGATCAGGCGATTAAATCCTGAGATGCGAGTGGCAGAATGATTTGAGAAAACAGGACGTAATACGCCCTGTTTTAAGCACTAAAGTATTCTGCTCACACAGTGTTATTCATAAGTTAACGAAAAAGTCGCGCTGCCATCTGCGGCTCCGGCCGTCACGTTTGGTGCAGTCGAGACGTAGGCAGCGCTAAAATTGAGCGTGTTGTCCGCGTTAGCATTCAGCGTCACAGCGTTACTCGCCTTATTTACTGCAATTTGTTTGCCCTGATAATCATAAAGTGCAATCCCCAGGCCGGTTGCACCACCACTTGCAACAGCCACCAAATCGCCGTTTGTCGAGTCGCCCGTTCCGGTAAATGTGACTGACACGCTGGAAGCGTCCGCGCCACAATCGACAAGTTTAATATCGAAAGGTACGGATGGACTGGCTGCGCCTGTCTGCGAAAAGGTATTGGTGGCGATCATTCCCATCTGAACAGTCAGTTTCGATGAAGCTGTATCGACTTCGCAAGTATTTGAGGAAATATTGCCATTAATATTGACCGTTACCTCACTAGCACTCAAGGCACTGCCTGAAAAAAGGATAGCTATTAACGCTAGTTTTCTGTTGAGCATCATTAACCGGCTCCTGACTACTCGTAACTAATATTGAGTGTGGCAATCGTATTTGCGGTTCCCGCCGTAATTTTCGAGAGCGTTTGAATATAACGAGCAGAAAAGGTATACGTACTCGCTCCACCTGCAACAGACGTTCCCAATACCACATCGCTGTTGAGTGCCAGCGGAGTCCCGTTGTAGAGAACCTGCACGCCGACACCACTCGAAACGCCCGTGCTGCCAGCACCGGTTAGCGCCAGCACGCCCACATCCGTCGAATCCGCACTCTGTTTACCAGTCATGTTGACATTAACGTTGGTGCCGGCATCACATTCGAGATTAACATTAAAATCTTTGGCTCCGGCTGTAGAGCCAACACCGCTGAAATTACGTGACGGCACATTGCCGAGGTCTACAGTCAGGCTATCGGATGAAGCCAGAGTACAGCCAAGTGCTGTAACCTGAACCGTACCGGTTAATTGAATATCAGCCAGCGAAACTTTACTGGTATCTTCAGCAGTCTGTACGTAATAAGAACCTATTTTCTGTGGCTGTATCGTTCCAGATGTTACTGTGGTAGCAGATTTATAAAGGACAACTGTTACCTCAAGGCCAGTGCTCCATCCCCATGTATTTGCGTTAGATGAGGTCGGCCACATTACCGTCTGGCTATTAGTACTGAGCTTATAACTGATACCTTCAACACCTGTCGGGCAGCTCTCAAGCTCACACGCAAACTGAAATCCCAGGGTTCCTGCAGATGTCATGGTGAAACTTTTCAGCCCGGTTTGCACTGTTTGTGTCGACAGCACGGTCCCAATGGCCGCATCTTTCATAACAGTAACGGAGGGAAATGCGATAGTTACCGTTCCGACACCCCCTTCAGGGACAACATTAGTTATCGAAGCGTATGTTAAAGGAGAAAAAGTAAACAGTTGACAAAGCAATACCAAAACAAGCCTAAGCTTTAATCTTTTCATTTCGAATCCTTTTAGTGCCCATTCCTGAAGTGCAGACTCACTCACAACGGGCTTTCAGGTAGACTATTTCTTGTTGCGTCTTTGTCTCCGGCAGTCGATATGGAATTCTGCAGTGACTGTTTTCAGACGCCCCCCACACCGCTTCCAGCATTCCTGAGGGTTGCAGCCCGGAGAGATAAACCTGTCCGTTATCCCCCACTATTCCAGTACTTTCTTCGTTACCTTCCTGCACGACCACAACAGTAGTGCCGAACGGCAACGGCTTGCCTTTATGTGTCAGGGTAATTAATGCGCGCTGACCGATATGGGTTTTAAACTCCGCCCTCACTAATGCACCCGCGGTCGGCACCACTGAGACCACGGAGTTATCAATCTCGCTATCCGCAGCAAGGGAATTCACGTCCAGGCCGATACGGTTAAGGCGATAATTAGTGGCGTAAGGCACAACGGTGTAGCCTCGCCAGTCAGTACGTACACCGGTTTTATTCTGGATGGCCGCATCTTTAACGCCTGGCGCTTTAATCAGAACGTTGGTTTTACCTAAAGGTTGAGAAAGCGTCAGACCATCCTGATGGAAGACCATGCCACCCTGCACACCGTAGTTGACACGGTGAGCATCCTGGCTGGAACTATACCCGGCATTGACCTGTCCATAGCGACCGTAGTAATCAAGATTGAGACTACCGGTACTGCCATTACCACGGTTAACGGTGCCCATCTGCATGTTATAAGACAGGTTTTTATCAGCCAGCATGGTGCCGTATAACCCAGCCGTGTTCGTCATATTCCCTTCGCCATCATTGTAAAGACCGTACGTAGCCTTCATTGAGTCGAGGTTACTGTTGCTGGCTCGGTTTCCTGACAGCCATTTGCCTATTGGCAGTGACAGAGTGAAGTTAAAGACGCGATCGGCTTCGCTGCTCCAGGTATTCTTGTTGTAGCTGTAATTCAGGTTGTAGCTGACATCCTTTACCATGCCGGTAAAACCAAGCTGAAGCAGACGTGTCTTGCCATCCGTATTCCAGTAGCTTTGATCGCTACCGCTGGCATAGACGGAATAGTCACGACCCAGCTGCTGAGTCAGCGAAATCTGAACCCGGCTGCGTTTGTTATTGTAAAGGTTGTAATAGCCGGAATAGTCGAGCTCGCCATCGCTGTTATGCGTCACGCCGCCAGACATATTTTCGCGCGTAGTTTCCGCCAGCGTATAAAAACCGCGGGTTGAATAACGATATCCTAATAGCTCGAAGCGAGTGCCCAGTTCATTAAGCGATTTAGCATAGAGAAAACGGAAAGACTGGCCGCTGTGACGTGTGCCATCGGCAATCTTACTATTAGCCTGCGTCGCATCTATCGAAATTGCGCCAAGAAAGCCAAGGTTTTTACCTGCACCGGCTGTGAAAGCAAGATAACGCTCTGCAACCTGACTGCCACCATACAGCGTGATCCCATTTCGCCATCCCCAGAGTAGTGACGCCTGAGTCATATACGGCTCTGACTGATTTCCATCCGTGCTGCGGAAGCGTCCGGCCATAATGGAATAATTCAGATGCCCTTCACGCTGAAGTTTTGGCACTGAAGCAAAAGGCACAGTATAAGTGCGAACGTTGCCATTCTTCTCTTTTACAATAACCTCAATATCGCCGCTGGAGCCGGTAGGATAGAGATCGTTAATCTCAAACGGACCGGAAGGCATATAAGCCTGATAAATAACGTTGCCGTTCTGCCTGAGCGTAACCTGTGAATCGCCATTGGCAATGCCGCGAATAACTGGCGCAAAGCCGCGCAAGCTGTCGGGCTGCATTGATTCATCAGTGGCAAGTGTGACCCCACGAACGCTGACGGAGTCAAAAATTTCGGATGAGGTAAAGGTATCACCGACTGTCAGTTGAGAATCCCATGGAATGATGGCGCGCTGCAGATAAGTCTGCATATGGTTCCAGTCTCGCGTCGCATCTCCATAACGGGATTTTGAGTAGGTAAAACTGGACTGATCGTACAGACGCCACGGTCCGACGTTAAGGCCACTATTCAGGCGTAAAAAATAACTGTCATTTTTTGACGCATCGCCCCGGGAGTTGGAGCCTGTAAATGCATAGCTTAACAGCGCGGCGGGAATGCCTTCATCCCACTGAGAGGGGGGAATATAACCACGTGCATTACGGCTCATCATTGCCTGGGGTATTTTCAGATCGAGTCGTAAATGCTCAACATCAAAATCGGCACTGGCTTCAGGAATATAGCGTGCAATATCGACGCATTTTGCATGACGTTCGACTTCATTTTTGATTAATCTTTCGAGCATTTCGATATTTATATTGAAGTCGCGCAGTTTTTCCATATTCAAACAAGGACTGAGCTCGGACGGCGCATTCGTCCTTTCTTTCTCAAAAAAAGTAATATTTCGTGCACCAACGGCCGTTCCATTGACATAAACGTCAACGTGGTAACTGCCTGGCGCGGCGCTAAGGCCTTTATTGAAACGCGCTAAATCGGCAACATCTTCTGGGTTATCTGATAAAAAAGAGGGATCAAAGTTATATTCCCCCGCATAGCCTACCCCTGAGTAACAGGATAAAAAAACCAGAATAGCGATTCTTTTTATTTTTAATTTTGTTAACTTTCGAAAATCGTAAAAGTGCACAATTGCCCCCTGGCCATTCCATGCCAAACAAAAATTAATTTATATTCGCAGAGCGTACTGGCATGGTAGCGCCGTAATCATTAATCGCCTGAAAGCTGATTGTATTACTACCATGTAAATCAACATTAAGTGGCACCGAAGATTTAGGGGCTATCATCTGCGCAAACTTTTTTTCACCCGATTTAATATTGACAAGGTTAACATAGTAAGGCGTAGGGTTTTTTACTGTCACCGTGTTATCGACACGAGAAAATGCCAGCTCTTTATAAGCTGTCATAGGATCACCCTGAAGATTACCTGGGCGATAAAAAAGCTTAATCCTCGACTGTATTGCCAACTGCAATGCGTTTTTCTGCTGGCTGTCAGAATCCTTTTGACGTGATGGAATGGCCTTAACATTCAGCCAATAAACGGTTTCACGGTCAGTAGCAAGATTTTTGTTCACTGACATAATACGCAATATGTTTTCTCTTTTCTGCTTAATCAGGAAAAGAGGGGGAGTTACTAAAAAGTCACTGGTGACTTTGCCCTCCTGGTCCTCTACCCAGGATTTGATCAAAAATACATTCTCATCATCTGTATTATTGATGGAAAGTGACGCCTGTTTATTCTGAGAAGAAAAAATCAGGCGTGTTGCTCCCAGCCCTACTCCACCAGCCTGAGCGGCAGAAAAGAAAACAGACAGCACCAGACTCAGCAAGGTTATAAATATTTTATAATTTTTGGATAAACTAAGCATGTTAGCTCCCTGACATAATTAGTGCAAAGCGACCGTTTAGTTCTGATCGTATTTTTATTTTTTGCAAGTATGAAAATGCCTGAAGATAAAATTTTTCCTCAGGAAAAAGCCCGGAGTGTTCCCCGGACTTTAAATTAAAAAATTAGTTGTAAACCATATTGAAGGTAGCAGTCGCGTCACCATTACCTGCCGTAATGGTATCAGCCACACCCACATATACCGCGTTGAAACTCAGGGTGTTCGAACCATCAACCAAAGTCTGCGCGGTAGTGGTAGTAGCAGGCGTGTTCAGCGTCACAACCTTGCTAGCCTGATCATACATGCGGATACCCACACCTGAAGCAGCATCAGTACCTTCACCCGCCTGCAGAGCATTGGTATAACCACTTGCTGCTGTACCGGTGAAATAGGTCGCTGCAGTGGTGCTTACCGTGGTATCACAGTTTTCCAGCTGGATAGTGAACGGAATGCGGGTAGATGCTTCAGTGTCTTTCTTCAGATCGGCGACACGCACCTGCCCCATCTGTACAGTTTGTTTAGTGGAGCTAGAATCGACTGCACAGGCAGCGTTGACAACATCACCTTCAAACTTGATTGTACCGCCATTAACTGTAGTCGTCGCAGCCTGTGCCATAGAAGCAGACAGAGCCAGACCGAGACCCATAGCAGTTACAACAGCTTTTAAATTGAAGTTCATTTACATCATCCTTAAATTAAATTGACCGCACATGTTATATAAATGTTTACTCAATCCATCCTGTTAACGGTTCAAGGAAAACATTTATCTTTAATTAAAACACCCCAGAAACGTTACCAGCACGTTCTGACGGCGCTATTTATACAACCAAATAAAAAAAAGAAAAGCAGAGGACATATAAGAAAAATCCAAATCGGGATAAGCAGGCATGCCTGCCATCAGTATCAAATGACAGCAAAACAAAAAAAGAATTGGTAATTCATTTGGGTAATGAGAAAAGACGCGCCTTCTCACTCCTGAAATTTTTAAGAATTTTCGCTCAGAAGAAAGTGATTGTTACTTTACTGCATGAAAAAAAAGAACATTTAATGAGCTATTAAAAAGCCGATCAATACTCCTTAATCTACTTTCACCCTTTCTGGCATTCAGTATTTATTTGGAACATTAACCTGAAGATTTAAATAAAAAATGACGAACGCAGTCAAACCGCAATGAAAGTGAAAAATTCAGTCAATCAGATGTTAAAGATTATCGTAAATGAATGATCCCACACTTCGGGAGCTTTGATAAAAGCATCACCAGACGAGAATTAAGGAATAGAGGAGAAAGCAGGAGTATGATGCGCTATGGGGATAATAGCTCAGCCTTTGGGTATAACCAGTCATTAGCTGGTCTTGTTATTACCCTGGCTGAGCAAAAATCTGATTGAAAAAATTAAATAGTTAATGATAAAAATAGTTTATTATTTTATAAAAATCTATTTTATTTTTGCAGTTCCACTTTGACATTATCTTTCGCTTAAGATAGCTGATATTTTTGTTATTGCACTGAAAATAAAGGGCGATTTTTTTACTGGGTACGCCGTTGTAAAGCATATAGCAGTAACGTCTCTCTTTAGCGGTAAGAAAGAAGGTGCGCATTTTATCGCCTTCTTTAGCCGAATCCTTTAGCAAAATGGCGTCATTAATTAATGCATAATAGGAAAGTAAGCTCATTTTGCTGGAAACAAGCTTTATCGTTTCCATGCCAGAAAAAATATTTAATGCCTCATACATGTCATCGGGAACTATGGCGACGCTCTTTTTTCTACTGCGCTTATAATTTGCATCGATCCTCATCAATTCAATCAGCGTCACACGTTTTATCGTAATAGTAATGGTTCTGCCAATCAGCATACTATCCGCCAGCGCCTGCGCCCCGAACAAAAGCATCTCGTCGTCAGTAAGAATGAACCAGTCGTAATTCATTATGATTATTCCTGTTAAATAAATATTGCCATAAATAGCGGGTGGGGTGAATCTTTATCTGGCAAATGATAAGGAGGTAAACAGACAGGATTTAATCTTAACGTGCTTTAACATTTAAAACATGACACCCAAAATGAAAGTTCTTATTATTTTAACTATATAAAAAAACGCATCACTCGCATGCCTTTATCTTTAATGAACAATAACAATAGGTTACTGAGATAACTTGATGCGATTTTTTATATTCCGCTGATTCGAGAAACAATTTTTTAAAATCAGTTATTAAATTACCATTTAAACGATTCTATTAACCGGGCCAGTTTTCCCTTTAAAATGCCTGAAACGCTGTTAATAAGTTCTTTTTTTAGGCTTAACTGTTTGTTATTAACTCCTTTTAGTTACGATGCCACGCGATATCGTATGGTCGTTACAGACATAAAAAAGCTGCACCCTAATCAGCCTGAAACAGACCTTTGAGGTGCAGCTTTATTCTGTGCTAAGGGCAGAATATTACTTACTTGCTGCCTGGACGCAGTGCCGGGAACAGAATCACATCGCGGATAGTGTGGCTGTTGGTAAACAGCATCACCATGCGGTCAATACCGATGCCCAGACCGGCAGTTGGCGGCAGACCATGTTCCAGCGCGGTGACATAGTCTTCGTCATAGAACATCGCTTCGTCATCACCCGCATCTTTGGCATTTACCTGCTGCAGGAAACGCTCAGCCTGATCTTCCGCATCGTTCAGCTCGGAGAAACCGTTACCGATTTCACGACCGCCAATGAAGAACTCAAAGCGATCGGTGATTTCCGGGTTCTCGTCATTGCGACGGGCCAGCGGCGAGACTTCAGCCGGATATTCGGTAATAAAGGTCGGCTGAATCAGATGCGCTTCTGCCGTCTCTTCAAAGATCTCGGTCACGACGCGGCCCAGACCCCAGCTCTTCTCCACTTTAATATGCAGGGATTGTGCAATCGCCACGGCTTTATCGAAGTCTTCCAGATCGGCCAGATCCGTTTCCGGACGGTATTTCTTGATCGCTTCACGCATGGTCAGTTTTTCAAACGGCTTGCCGAAATCAAACTCCTGCTCGCCGTAAGGCACTACGGTGCTGCCCAGCACGTCCTGCGCCAGCGTACGGAACAGGCTTTCGGTCAGCTCGATCAGATCTTTGTAATCCGCATAGGCCATATAGAGTTCCATCATGGTGAACTCAGGGTTATGACGTGGCGAAATACCTTCGTTACGGAAGTTACGGTTGATCTCGAACACGCGATCGAAGCCACCCACCACCAGACGCTTCAGATAAAGCTCTGGCGCAATACGCAGATACATGTCGATATCCAGCGCATTGTGATGAGTGATAAACGGACGCGCAGAAGCGCCGCCCGGGATCACCTGCATCATCGGGGTTTCCACTTCCATAAAGTCGCGGCCCACCATGAACTGGCGAATACCGGCCATGATCTGCGAACGAATTCTGAAGGTGTTACGCGACTCCTCGTTGGCGATGAGATCAAGGTAACGTTGACGGTAGCGCGTTTCCTGATCGGCCAGGCCGTGGAACTTGTCCGGCAGCGGACGCAGTGCTTTGGTCAGCAGGCGCAGTTCAGAACAGTGAATCGACAGTTCGCCGGTTTTGGTCTTGAACAGTTTGCCGCGCGCGCCCAGGATATCGCCGAGATCCCACTTTTTGAACTGCTCGTTGTAGATGCCTTCAGCCAGATCGTCACGCGAGACGTAAAGCTGAATCCGGCCACCCACATCCTGCAGGGTCACGAAAGAGGCTTTACCCATGATACGACGGGTCATCATGCGTCCGGCGACGCTGACTTCGATGCCGAGATCTTCAAGCTCTTCGTTGCTCTTCTCGCCATAGCTCTCATGCAGCTGGTTTGAGAGGCTGTCACGACGAAAATCGTTAGGAAACGCCACGCCATTTGCACGCAGCACGCTCAGCTTTTCGCGACGCGCTTTCAGTTCGTTATTTAACTCAACGGCGGCATCAGCGCTCTGCGGTTGTTGTTCAGACATGTCGGTTCCTTATAACCCTGCTTTTAAACTAGCTTCAATGAATCGATCCAGGTCGCCGTCCAGCACCGCCTGGGTGTTACGCGTCTCTACGCCGGTGCGCAGATCTTTGATGCGTGCATCATCGAGAACGTAAGAACGGATCTGACTTCCCCAGCCGATGTCGGACTTGTTGTCCTCCAGCGCCTGTTTCTCAGCATTTTTCTTCTGCATCTCAAGCTCGTACAGCTTCGCTTTCATCTGCTTCATCGCCTGATCTTTGTTCTTGTGCTGAGAACGGTCATTCTGACACTGGGTGACGGTACCGGTTGGAATATGGGTAATACGTACCGCAGATTCCGTCCGGTTAACGTGCTGGCCGCCCGCCCCTGACGCACGATAGACGTCAATGCGCAGATCGGCCGGGTTGATGTCGATATCAATATCGTCATCGACTTCCGGGTAGATAAAGGCGGAGCTGAATGAGGTGTGACGACGACCGCCGGAGTCAAACGGGCTCTTACGCACCAGGCGATGCACGCCCGTTTCGGTGCGCAACCAGCCAAAGGCGTAGTCGCCTGACACGCGAATGGTCACAGATTTAATGCCTGCAACTTCACCTTCAGACTCTTCGATAATTTCGGTTTTGAAGCCTTTGGCTTCAGCCCAACGCAGATACATACGCATCAGCATGCTGGCCCAGTCCTGCGCTTCGGTGCCGCCGGAACCCGCCTGCAGATCGATGTAGCAGTCGGCGCTGTCATACTCGCCAGAGAACATGCGGCGGAATTCCAGTTCGCCCAGCTTGCCCTCAAGGACATCCAGCTCGGCAACCGCTTCGTCGAAAGTCTCTTCGTCTTCCGCTTCTACCGCCAGTTCAAGCAGACCCTGCACATCTTCCAGGCCCTGCGACATCTGATCCAGCGTCTGCACGATCGCTTCCAGCGAGGCGCGCTCTTTGCCCAGCGCCTGAGCACGCTCAGGTTCGTTCCAGACATCGGGCTGTTCCAGCTCGGCGTTTACTTCTTCGAGGCGTTCTTTCTTGGCATCGTAGTCAAAGATACCCCCGAAGAACGTCGCTGCGCTCACTGAGGTCCTGAATACGGTTTTTGACCGGGTTGATTTCAAACATGGCTTTAGCGTCTTTCTTATGTTCGATGGGACAGGAAAATTAACGCACAAGTTTACCCGAAACTGGCGGCAGATTGTAGCGCTGAGACAGCGGGCGGATGCCGGGGTTGCGTGATGTGTCGCATTTACGTGGCATCCCCGCGCGCGGCAGGTTAACGCCGGGGATAATCAGGCTGTCGCGCCTCTGCCGTGGCCGGAGACGCGCGTGACCTGTTTAACTCAGTTCAGCGGCCAGATATGGTCAATGATCAGCTGCACTGAGCGGTTACCGCGATACTCATTAATATCCAGCTTATACGCCAGTTCGACCTGACGAATACTGCTGTCGGGCCACAGCGTAGTATCGACATTAAAGGCGATACCATCGATCAGCGGCCCACCATCCAGCGGCTCAACCATCACTTTCAGATGTCGCTCGCCCACCAGACGCTGTTGCAGCAGCTTAAATTTGCCGTCAAACGCGGGTTCCGGGAACGCCTGGCCCCAGGGACCGGCTTCGCGCAGCATCTCTGCGGTCTGCAGCGAAAACTCCTGCGGCTGTAACGCGCCATCAGACCAGATGATGCCCTGCAGGGCTTCGCCATCCAGCCACTCTCCGACCAGGTCGGCAAAGCGCTGACGAAACTCCTCGTAGCGTGCGGTTTCCAGTGATAAACCGGCCGCCATGGCGTGACCACCGAACTTCAGCATCAGGCCGGGATTCAGCGTGTCCAGGCGCTCCAGCGCATCGCGCAGATGCAGACCGGCAATCGAGCGGCCCGAGCCTTTCAGCGTGCCGTCGCCCGCGGGCGCAAAGGCAATGACCGGACGATGGAAACGCTCTTTCAGACGAGAGGCGAGAATGCCCACCACGCCCTGATGCCATTCGGGATGATAGAAGGCCAGTCCCAGCGGCAGATCGCTCTGTTCACGCTCCAGCGCCTGACACAGCGCCAGCGCTTCACTCTGCATGCCCTGCTCTATCTCTTTGCGCGTCTGGTTCAGCGCATCCAGTTCACTGGCCAGCATGCGCGCCTGGCTAAGATCGTCGGTCATTAACAGCGCCACGCCCACCGACATATCGTCGAGGCGTCCTGCGGCGTTGAGCCGTGGCCCCAGCGCAAAGCCAAGATCGCTGGCAGCCAGTTGACGGGCATCGCGATTCGCAATTTCCAGCAGCGCCCGGATGCCTGGCCGACATTTTCCGGCCCGGATGCGGCTGAGCCCCTGCCACACCAGAATGCGGTTATTAACGTCGAGCGGCACCACATCAGCAACCGTGCCGAGCGCGACCAGATCCAGCATCTCTGCCAGATTCGGTTCAGTGCGGGTAGCGCCGAACCAGCCCTGGGTACGCAGATGGGCGCGCAACGCCAGCATCAGATAGAACGCAACGCCCACGCCCGCCAGCGCGCGCGAGGGAAAGTTGCAGTCCGGCAGATTGGGATTCACGATCGCCTCAGCGGCCGGTAACGTTTCGCCCGGCAGGTGGTGATCGGTAATCAGCACCGGAATGCCGTGCTGATGCGCGCACTCCACACCGGCATGAGAGGAGATACCGTTGTCGACCGTCAGGATCATCGCTGCACCACGCGCCCGTGCCTGCTCGACCACTTCCGGACTGAGGCCATAACCATCTTCAAAGCGGTTAGGCACCAGATACTGCACGTTGTTGCCACCCATGCTGCGCAACGCCATCACCGTCAGTGCGGTACTGGTTGCGCCATCGGCATCAAAGTCGCCTACCACCATAATGCGACGCCCATCCAGCAGCGCCTGATGCAGCAACTCCACGGCGCTCTCAATCCCGCTTAAGGACTGATAGGGCAGCAGGTTCTTCGCACCGCGCTCCAGCTCCGCGGCGTCACACACGCCGCGTTGCAGATAAAGTCTTTTCAGCAGCGGCGGCAGCGTGGCCGGTAGCGCATCGTCAACCGTCACCTCACGGCGACGGAGTTCCACTTCCTGTTTTAACACCGATTAACCACCACGCTTCTGATTGTCCAGCACCTGCTTCAGCTCCTGCGGCGACTGATAACCCGGGATCATCATGCCGGTGTCAGTCAGCATCGCGGGCGTGCCCTGAATGCCAAACAGCACGCCCAGTTTGTAGTGCTGGGCAATATCGATTTTGCAGCTGTCCGGAGCGGCCATTTTCGGCGCATTGCCTTTCATCGCCTCGTCGAACGCTTTATTGCGGTCAGCGCTGCACCAGATCGCCTTCATCGCTGGTTCGATCTGACCATTCAGTCCTTCACGCGGAAACGCCAGGTAGCGCACGGTGATGCCCAGCGCATTGTAGTCCGCCATCTGCTCGTGCAGCTTGTGACAGTAGCCACAGGTGATATCGGTGAAGACCGTGATCACGTGCTGCTCTTTTGGCGCTTTATAGACAATCATCTCCGGCACCAGCGCCTCGACTTTTTTGTCCAGCAGCTGATTGGTGACGTTGACTGGCTGTTTGCCGCTGACATCATAGAGCGGGCCCTGGATCATATGTTTGCCGTCATCGGTAACATAGAGCACGCCGCTTTCAGACAGCACGGTTTTAAACCCCGGCAGCGGTGACGGGCTGATCTCCGTCTGATTCAGACCGAGCTTTTTAAGAGATTGCTGAATGGCGCTGTCATCGGCCTGTGCCAGACCGGAAAAGGCGCTGGCTAACAGGGCCAGCATGGCAAAATGCTTGTTCATTTTTATCCTTTATGCCCGCGAATCAGGCTCGCGGATGGTGTTGTTGATGTAACTGACGCAGGCGCTCAGTGGCGACGTGCGTATAAATCTGGGTGGTGGAGAGATCGCTATGTCCCAGCAGCATCTGTACGACACGCAGATCCGCGCCGTGGTTCAGCAGATGGGTCGCAAAGGCGTGACGCATCACATGCGGCGATAACTTTTCGCTATCAATGCCCGCCAGCGTGGCGTAGTGCTTGATGCGATGCCAGAAGGTCTGGCGCGTCATCTGCTGTGCCCGGTTACTGGGAAACATCACGTCCAGCGTCTGACCATTGAGCAGCCATGGGCGACCATGTTCCATATATTGCTCCAGCCAGTAAACCGCTTCTTCACCTAACGGCACCAGCCGCTCTTTATCCCCTTTACCGATAACCCGCACAACGCCCTGTCGCAGGCTGATGTCGCTGAGCGTCAGTCCAGTCAGTTCAGAGACGCGCAGGCCGGTGGCATAGAGCACCTCCAGCATCGCCTTGTCGCGCAGCTCCAGCGGGATGTTGGTATCCGGTGCCTGCAACAGCCGCTCAACCTGGGCTTCACTGAGATCTTTCGGCAGACGCTGCGGCAGTTTTGGCGCGGACAGCAGCGCGCTGGGATCGTCCGGGCGCAGCTTTTCGCGATAAAGATACTGGAACAGACGACGCATCGCGCTGAGCAGCCGCGCTGAGCTGGTCGCCTTGTAGCCGCCCTCCAGCCGTTCGGCCAGGAACTGCTGCAGATCCAGCGGCGTCACGCTGAGCAGCGTCAGTTGGTGATGCGTCAGCCAGCCGGTCAGCGTCTGAAGATCCTGACGATAAGAGGAGAGAGTATTCTGCGCCAGATTGCGTTCAATCCAGAGCGCATCAAGAAACTGTTCTGTCAGATCGCTGTCCTGCACGTTATCTCCGCCGTCTGGTGTAAAATCATGCTCATTATGCCTGATTCAGCAGCGCTTCTGGTACAATTGCGCCAAAGTCAGTATTTACAGAGTGTTATCTGCATGAAAATCGGTCTTTTTTACGGTTCCAGTACCTGTTACACCGAAATCGTAGCGGAGAAAATTCGCGATTTTATTGGCGAAGAGTTAGTGACGCTTCATAACGTCAAAGATGACGACCCGCGCCTGATGGAGCAGTACGATTTGCTGATCATGGGCATCCCGACCTGGGATTTCGGTGAGTTGCAGGAGGACTGGGAGGCGATCTGGCCGCAGTTGCCCTCACTGAATCTGCAAAACAAGATTGTCGCGCTATATGGCATGGGCGATCAGATTGGCTATGGCGAGTGGTTTTTAGATGCGCTCGGCATGCTGCACGATTTGCTGCAGCCAATGGGCGTGCATTTTGTCGGCTACTGGCCGCTTGAGGGCTATGAGTTCACCAGCCCGAAACCGCTGAGTGCCGATGGCGCGCAGTTTGTGGGTCTGGCGCTGGATGATGTGAATCAGTTCGAGGTCACCGACGAGCGCGTTGAGCAGTGGTGCGAGCAGGTGCTGACCGAAACCGCTGCACGACTCTGACCGGTCAGGCGCGCTGGTTTGCTGTTGTCGAACCCAGGCGCCAGCAGACGATGATTGCCTGGCCTGCTGCCGTTAATGCCGCGCTTTGCTGAAACAGCAGGCGCGCAACGCCCGCCATTCGCCAGGCTGCATATTGTCCCGCATCAGCCACCAGCGCAGCGTGGCACCCTGTTCGCTCTTTGCCACCAGCAGCACGCCAATCGGCAACCAGCGCAGCGGCTGGGTGGGCCGCCAGCGTTTTCCCTGCCAGATCCAGCAATGAACGCTTTCCCGCTGTAACGTACCGTGCCGCTGAATTAATCGCCGAACGCTGCGCCAGCCCTCAGCCAGCATCAGCAGAATAACCGGCGTTTTAATCAGCCAGCCGCTCACAGGCAGCGTCATCAGCATTACACCAGGAACGGCAGCCACCAGCCAGGCGCACAGACATCCGCACGCCAGGCGAGAGGGTCGCAGCTTACATTGCCACCGGGCCGCGGTCATGGTTACGCTGCTGGATCAGTTTTACCATCCGCTTAAGCTCAGGATCGGCTGGCTCACCGTGGTTCATCAGCCAGTTAAACAGATCGGGATCGTCACTCTTCAACAGGGCAACAAAAACCTGCTTATCGGTGTCGTTCAGCGTGTCATACTCAAATTTGAAGAACGGCATAATCGCCACATCCAGCTCCAGCATGCCGCGACGGCAGGCCCACTGAATACGTGATTTATCATTAATATCCATGCATCAATTTCCATAATTCTCAACGTGGCCGCTAGTGTAACCTGGTTTACTGCGGCTCGCAGGTACAGCGTCGCAGGCTGTGCAACCTGCCACATTTCAGGCTGGATTTTTTCAGGGTTATCACGCCTTTTGTGCGCCGTTTTCCGTAAACAGGTTGCATTGCCAGTCGGCTCTTTTAACATTGAAGATATTATTCCGGATGAACCTTCTTATACAGGATATCTCCATGCCCACATTTACTTTACCGCCGCGCCAGCCTGCCGCGTCGTCTCGTCTGCCGTTAACCCTGATGTCACTGGATAGCTGGGCGCTGGTCTCCGTTACCGGGGCCGACAGCACCGCTTACCTGCAGGGTCAGTTAACGCTGGATGTCGCGGCGCTGGATGCCGACCATCATTCGCCCGCCGCACACTGCGATGCCAAAGGCAAAATGTGGAGCAATATGCGCCTGTTCCATCGCGGCGAAGGCTATGCCTATTTGATCCGCCGTGAACTGCGCGACACCCAGTTGACTGAGTTAAAGAAATACGCCGTGTTTTCGAAAGTGACGATGGCGGCTGACGATGAGTCCGTTCTGCTGGGCGTTGCCGGTTTTCAGGCGCGCGCCGCGCTGGCGAATCTGTTTGATAGCCTGCCCGACAGCGAGAAACCGGTGGTACAGCAGGGCGAAACGACGCTGCTATGGTTTGCCCATCCGGCCGAGCGTTTTCTGATTGTCACTTCGCTGTCTCAGGCAGAAGCGCTGAAGCAGAAGCTCAACGATGATGCACAGTTCAATGACAGTCAGCAGTGGCTGGCGCTGGAGATTGAAGCGGGCATTCCGGTGATCGATCCGGCCACCAGCGTGCAGTTTATTCCCCAGGCCACTAACCTGCAGGCGCTGGATGCCATCAGCTTTAAAAAGGGCTGCTATGCCGGTCAGGAGATGGTCGCGAGGGCGAAATATCGCGGTGCCAATAAACGCGCGCTTTACTGGCTGGCGGGTCAGGCCAGTCATCTGCCGGAAGCCAATGCCCCGCTGGAGTTGCAGATGGGTGATCGCTGGCGTCGGACCGGCAGCGTGCTGGCTGCAGTGCAGTTAGATGACGGCATCAGCTGGATTCAGGTGGTGCTGAATAACGATCTGGAGCCGGATAGCGTGCTGCGGGTTGAAGGTGATGAAGGCGGCCATCTGACCATTCAGCCGCTGCCCTACTCACTGGATGAGAGCTGATTCCGCCAAATGGCCCTTCCGTTAAGGGAAGGGCCAGTGCTGCAATTCAGATCAGCGCACATAAAAGTAGATAGCGCAGAAGTGGCAGAGACTGCCGCCCAGCACGAACAAATGCCAGATGGCATGGTTATAGGGAATGCGGCGCGCCACGTAGAAGATCACGCCCAGCGAATAGATAATTCCGCCTGCGGCCAGCAACCAGATGCAGCCCGCAGGCAGGATCATCGCCAGCTGATAAACCACAATCAGCGACAGCCACCCCATACAAAGATAGGTCACCAGCGACAGCGCTTTGAAGCGATGCGCAATCGTGAGCTTGAACAGAATACCCGCCAGTGCCAGCCCCCAGATGACCGCCATTAATCCATACGCCAGCGGCGTTCTCAGCCCGACCAGCAGAAACGGCGTATAGGTGCCGGCAATCAGCAGATAAATAGCGCAGTGATCCAGCTTCTTCAGCCAGGGTCTGGCCGGGCCAGCCGGAATAGCGTGATAAAGCGTCGAGGCCAGAAACAGCAGGATCATGCTGCCACCATAGAGGCTGTAACTGATAAAAGTGACGGTGTCAGCCTGCCTCTCCGTTGCCTGATTGAGCATCAGCACCAGTCCGACGATGCCGAAGAGACAGCCCAGACCATGACTGATACTGTTGGCAATTTCTTCGCCGAACCACTCGTCCGCGGCGTGTCGTTGTTTATGAGAAAGTGTGGGGGTCATAAGTGTGTCCTGAACAGCGTAATTGCAGTGATAATATTCTCCAGACGGGATGATAGCGATTTCAGTGTACACCTGTACGCTAAAATTATCTGATGAATTTCGCTATCCGTTAAACCGGATGCTGAATCTGGTAAACTGACCGCCGGTCAACTGTTCTATGAGTCATTCATGTTTTCGCATCGCGATCTCGCTCGTCTTAACGATCTGGAAATGCAGGTCTATCAGTTCATCATTAAGCACCGCGAAGGCGTCAGCTACATGACGATCCGCGAGCTGGCTGCGCAGGCTGGTGTCTCTACTACTACCGTGCTACGTTTCTGCCGCAAGATGGATTGCGAAGGCTGGTCGGAATTCCGCATCCGCCTGCGCTTAAGCGAACAACAGAGCGCGCCGCTGCTGAACACGGCCGGCGTCAGCGAAATGCTGAGCTTTTTTAAGAGTATAAATAACCCGGAGTTTGAACAGCTTATTGCCCAGGCCGCGCAGAAGATTAATCAGGCGGAGCGAATTTTCTTTATTGGCGTCGGCACCTCCGGCAGCCTGGCAAAATATGGCGCGCGTTTTTTCTCAAACCTCGGTAAATTCAGTCATGCGATTGACGATCCCTATTATCCTGTCGCACCCGATCTCTATGAAAATGCTATTGCCATTATTTTATCGGTCTCAGGCGAAACCGAAGAGATCCTGCGCATTGCCAGCCAGTTTAGTATTAATAAGTGCAAAATCATTGCGATAACCAATACGGAAAGCTGCTCACTGGCGAAGATTGGTGACTTCAACCTCTGCTATCACGTGCCGATTATCCGCATGGCCGACAACACCGATATTACGACTCAGGTGCCAGTGACCTATATTATTGAAGCTATAGGCCGTCAGCTGGGGAAATAAAACAGCCTGTTTTTCAGATGTAACAAACGCCATTTTCTGCGCGCTGTTATATCGTGACTTTCATTATTTCCTTGCTACACTCAGCGCAATTTCAATATTCGCAATAGGGTGAAGCATGAGTGCAGAATTGCAGTTACCAAAAGGCTTTCTTTGGGGCGGCGCAGTGGCAGCGCATCAGGTTGAAGGCGGCTGGGATCAGGGCGGCAAAGGCGTCAGCATTGCTGACGTGCTGACCGGCGGTTCGCATGGCGTTGACCGGGTGATCACCGACGGCGTGCAGCCTGGCCATTTCTATCCGAACCACAAAGGCGTGGAGTTTTACTCCCACTACAAACAGGATGTCGCGCTGTTTGCCGAGATGGGCTTCAAATGCTTCCGCACCTCCATTGCCTGGACCCGCATCTTCCCCAACGGGGATGAGCAGCAGCCCAACGAAGCGGGCCTGCAATTCTATGACGATCTGTTTGATGAACTGCTGAAGTATGGCATTGAACCGGTCATCACCCTTTCGCACTTCGAAATGCCTTATCACCTGGTCAAAGAGTATGGCGGCTGGCATAACCGTAAAGTGGTCGACTTCTTTGTGCGCTTCAGCGAAGTGGTGATGAATCGCTATAAGAACAAAGTGAAATACTGGATGACCTTTAACGAGATCAACAACCAGCGTAACTGGCAGTATCCGCTGTTTGGTTACTGCTGTTCAGGCGTGATCTTCACCGAACACGAGAAGCCTGAGCAGGCGATGTATCAGGTGATGCATCACCAGTTTGTTGCCAGCGCCAGAGTGGTCAAACTCGGCCACGATATCAATCCAGACTTTCAGATTGGCTGCATGATTGCCATGGTCCCGGTTTATCCGTTCTCCTGCCACCCGGACGATGTCGTGCTGGCGCAGGAGTCGATGCATCAGCGCTATGTGTTCAGTGACGTGCAAATGCGCGGCTACTACCCGGCCTACACCCTGAAAGAGTGGGCGCGCAAAGGGTATGACATCCAGATGGAAGCGGACGATGCCGAGACACTGCGTCAGGGCTGCGCCGACTATGTCGGCTTCAGCTACTACATGAGCAACGCCGTGAAGACCGATGCCAGCGGCGTTGACGACCCGATTACCGGCTTTGAAGGTGTGGTGAAAAACCCGCATGTGAAAGCGTCAGACTGGGGCTGGCAGATCGACCCGGTGGGCCTGCGCTATGCCATGAACGAGATGTACGAGCGTTACCAGAAGCCGCTGTTCATTGTAGAGAACGGCTTTGGTGCTATCGATAAGCCCAATGCCGACGGGCTGATTGAAGATGATTACCGTATCGACTATCTGCGTGCGCACATCGAAGAGATGAAGAAAGCGGTGGCATATGATGGTGTGGATTTAATGGGCTATACGCCGTGGGGCTGCCTGGATTGCGTTTCGTTCACTACCGGTCAGTACGACAAGCGTTACGGCTTTATTCATGTGAATAAAAATGATGATGGCAGCGGTGATTTTTCTCGTGCGAAGAAGAAGAGCTTTGACTGGTATCAGCAGGTTATCGCCAGCAACGGCGAAAACCTCTGATTCATTACTTCGCTCAGACGAAACCCGTTAACGCCCACCGGCAGCGTCAATGATGCTGCCGGTGACGTAAGAGGCCGCGTCACTGGCCAGCCAGACGATCGCTTGCGCCACCTCTTCTGCCTCACCGCCACGTCCCATCGGGATCACGCTGGCAAGCCTGTCTACCCTGTCCGGCTCGCCGCCATCGGCATGCATCTCTGTATAGATAAATCCCGGACGTACGCTATTAACCCGAATCCCCTGCTGCGCCACTTCCAGCGACAAACCTTTCGTCAGCGTATCCATCGCCCCTTTTGAGGCGGCGTAATCAACATATTCGCCGGGCGCACCAGTACGGGATGCGGCCGATGAGACATTGACGATCGCACCGCCCTGACCGCCATGATGGGTGCCCATCCGCTTAACCGCCTCACGACAGCAGAGAAAGGTCCCGATAACATTGGTGGCAAAGACTTTATGCAGTCGCGCTGCATCCAGTTGCTCGGTGCGGCACTGCTGAAAAAGAATCCCGGCGTTGTTCACCAGCAACGCCAGCGGCACAGACTGCTGGTCGAGTTGCGCAAACATCGCCATCACCTGGGCTTCATCACTGATATCTGCCTGAACAGCAAAGGCTTCACCGCCCTGCTGCTGGATCTGCGCCACCAGCTGTTGCGCTTCGGCCTCACGCTGACGATAGTTCACCGCAACACGATAACCCTGCGCTGCCAGTAACAGCGACGTGGCCCGTCCGATACCGCGGCTGCCACCCGTAACCAGTGCCAGTTTCATACTGATTCTCCAGTAAAAAGGGCCGAAAAATCGGCCCCTGATAGTTAATACTTACCTGCGGTGAGCTTACTGATAGTCGCTCATCGGCACGCAGGAGCAGAACAGATTGCGGTCGCCAAACACATCATCCAGACGTTTTACCGTCGGCCAGTATTTGTTGTGGCTGCCCGCCGGGAAGACCGCCAGTTCACGGCTGTAAGGATGTGACCACTCACTGACGATTTCCAGCTGGGTATGCGGCGCATTGACCAGAGGGTTGTCGTCGAGCGGCCACTCACCTGCCGTGATACGGTCAATCTCCATGCGGATCGACAGCATCGCGTCGATAAAGCGATCCAGTTCGATTTTGCTCTCGGACTCGGTTGGTTCCACCATCAGCGTACCCGCTACCGGGAAGGACATGGTCGGCGCGTGGAAGCCATAATCAATCAGGCGCTTAGCGATATCCAGCTCACTGATACCGGTCTGCTCTTTCAGCGGACGGATGTCGAGAATACATTCGTGCGCCACGCGGCCGTCACGGCCCGTGTAGAGCACCGGATAGGCGGACTGCAGGCGGCTGGCGATATAGTTGGCATTCAGAATCGCGACCGAGCTGGCCTGTTTCAGCCCTTCGGCGCCCATCATACGAATGTACATCCAGCTGATCGGCAAAATAGAGGCGCTGCCAAACGGCGCTGCGGAGACCGCACCCTGCTGCGTCAGCACACCGTCGATCTGTACCACGCTGTGTCCCGGCACAAACGGGGCCAGGTGCGCTTTGACGCCAATCGGTCCCATACCCGGGCCGCCACCGCCGTGCGGTATGCAGAAGGTTTTGTGCAGGTTGAGGTGCGAAACATCCGCGCCAATATAGCCCGGCGTGGTGATGCCGACCTGCGCATTCATGTTCGCGCCATCCAGATAAACCTGGCCGCCATACTGATGCACAATCTGGCACACTTCACGGATGGTCTCTTCATAGACGCCGTGGGTGGAGGGATAAGTCACCATGATGCAGGAGAGCTTGTCGCCCGCCTGCGCCGCTTTTTCCCGCAGGTCGCCAAGGTCGATGTTGCCCTGTTTATCGCAGGCCACGACCACCACGTCCATGCCCGCCATCTGGGCGGAAGCCGGGTTAGTCCCGTGCGCTGAACTCGGGATCAGGCAGAGATGACGATCGCCCTCGCCACGGCTTTCGTGATAGCGGCGGATCGCCAGCAGCCCGGCATATTCACCCTGCGCGCCGGAGTTCGGCTGCATACAAAGTGCGTCATAGCCAGTGAGCTGCACCAGCCACTGCGACAGCTGGCCGATCATCTGCAGATAGCCGGTCGCCTGTTCCGCCGGGCAGAACGGATGCAGCTCCGCAAATTCCGGCCAGGTGATCGGGATCATTTCGGCAGCAGCGTTGAGTTTCATGGTGCAGGAGCCCAGCGGGATCATCGCCTGATTCAGCGCGAGATCCTTTTTCTCCAGGCTGTGCATGTAACGCATCATCTCGGTTTCGCTGTGATGACGGTTGAACACCGGATGGGTCAGGATTTCGCTGTGGCGTTGCAGGCCAGCCGGAATCGCGCGGCTTTCGCCGGCGACTTCGCTGTCGAGCTTTTCCAGATCCTGGCCGTGCTCATCACCCAGCAGAATAGCGAACAGCGCCAGAATATCGTCGCGGCAGGTGGTTTCATCCAGCGTGATGCCGACGGCGTTATGGATGTCGCTGCGCAGGTTAACGCCAAAGCTCAGGGCGCGATTCAGCACGGCGGCTTTATCCGCCACTTCCACCGTCAGCGTGTCGAACCAGTGCTGATGGCGCAGCTTCAGGCCACCCTGTTGCAGTCCCGCCGCCAGAATGTTGGTGAAGCGATGAATGCGTGAGGCAATGCGTTTCAGGCCCGCCGGGCCGTGGAATACCGCATAGAGACCGGCGATGTTTGCCAGCAGCACCTGCGACGTACAGATGTTGGAGTTGGCCTTTTCACGGCGGATATGTTGTTCACGGGTCTGCATCGCCATACGCAGCGCCGTGTTGCCCGCCGCATCACGTGACACACCAATGATGCGACCTGGCATAGAGCGTTTATGTTCGTCGCGGCTGGCGAAAAAGGCCGCGTGAGGGCCACCGTAGCCCATTGGCACGCCGAAGCGCTGAGCTGAACCAAAGACAATGTCTGCACCCTGTTTGCCTGGCGCTTCCAGTAATACCAGCGCCATAAAGTCCGCCGCCACGCTGACCACCACTTTGCGGGCTTTCAGTCCGGCAATCAGCGCGCTGTAATCGTGCGCGTCGCCGGTGGTGCCCACCTGTTGCAGCAGCACACCAAACAGGTCGTCGTGATCGGGCGCTTTGTCGGCGCTGTCGATAATCAGTTCGAAGCCAAATGTCTCTGCACGGGTGCGGACCACATCCAGCGTCTGCGGATGAATATCGTCGGCAATAAAGAATTTATTGGCGTTTTTGAGCTTACTGACGCGCTTTGCCATCGCCATCGCTTCGGCAGCAGCAGTGGCTTCATCCAGCAGTGACGCGGAGGCAATATCCATGCCGGTGAGGTCCAGCGTCAGCTGCTGGAAGTTCAGCAGCGCTTCCAGACGGCCCTGCGAGACCTCGGGCTGATATGGGGTATAGGCGGTGTACCAGCCCGGGTTCTCCAGCATATTTCGCAGGATGACCGGCGGGGTGATGACCGCGCTGTATCCCATACCGATCCAGGATTTGTAACGCAGATTCTGGCTGGCAATCGCTTTCAGTTCGGCCAGCGCCTGCTGTTCAGTGGCGGCTTCGCCAACCGCGGGCGGGCCTGGCAGCTGAATGTCTGCCGGCACAATCGTGCTGATTAACGCGTCCAGCGAACGGGCACCAATCGCGTCAAGCATCTGCGCCTGCTGCTCAGGTGAAGGACCGATATGGCGCTCAATGAATGCACCGTTGTGTTCAAGCTGGCTGAGAGTCTGAGTCATTAGCAGTAAATCCTGAATCGGGCTGGGGGAACCGGAGAGCAAACATAAATCTGCGGCCTCTGTGTGAGGCCGCCTGACGACTACTCGTCGATGGAGGCTTTGTAAGCATCCGCATCCAGCAGCGTGTCGATTTCAGACGCGTCGCTGGCTTTGATTTTGAATAACCAGCCGCCTTCATAAGGCTCGCTGTTGACCTGCTCCGGTGAGTCAGTCAGTGCTTCGTTGACCGCCACAATCTCACCGCTGATCGGCGCA
Organism: Pantoea sp. XY16; assembly: GCF_025153065.1. Lineage (NCBI taxonomy): Bacteria > Pseudomonadati > Pseudomonadota > Gammaproteobacteria > Enterobacterales > Erwiniaceae > Pantoea > Pantoea sp. XY16. The sequence goes on from NZ_JANZNP010000017.1 coordinate 57,752, forward strand.
TAGATATCTGAAGCCGCTTTAACGGATTCTGCGACCGCGCACTCTTCACCAGCGGCAAACGTCGCGCCCACTTCCGGCAGATCGACAAACACCATGTCGCCCAGTAACTCCTGCGCATGTTCCGTAATTCCCACGGTGTAACTGCCATCGGCTTCTTTGCGCACCCATTCGTGGCTGTCGCGGTACTTCAACGTATTCGGCACATTGCTCATTGGCCATTTCTCCTGAATAAAATTTACTGGGCGACCGGCTTACCGGCGCGGACAAAAACGGGACGGGTAACCTGAACCGGCATCTGACGGTTACGGATCTCAACGATGGCAGTGCTGCCGATAGAGGCCGGAACACGCGCAAGGGCGATGCTGCAACCCAGCGTTGGTGAGAAAGAACCACTGGTAATGATCCCTTCCTGCAACTGCCCCTGGTCATCGGTGAAACGCACCGGCAGGCCGTTACGCAGCACCCCTTTTTCTGTGAGGATGAGTCCCACCAGCTTTTCGGTGCCGCGTTCACGCTGCAGTTCCAGCGCTTCCCGGCCGATAAAATCGCGGTCAGCGGGTTCCCAGCAGATGGTCCATCCCATGTTGGCGGCCAGCGGTGAAACGCCTTCATCCATCTCCTGACCATAAAGATTCATACCCGCCTCCAGACGCAGCGTGTCGCGCGCGCCAAGGCCAGCAGGTTTTACGCCTGCGGCCAGCAGACGCTGCCAGAAACCGGCCGCCTCCTCTGCAGGCATAGCAATCTCATAGCCCGCTTCGCCGGTATAACCGGTCGTGGCGATAAACAGGTCACCTGACTGCACGCCGAAAAACGGCTTCATGCCAGCGACAGCCTGACGCTGTTCTTCGCTGAACAGCGTCTGAGCTTTCTGCTGCGCCTGCGGCCCCTGCACGGCAATCAGCGCCAGGTCATCACGTTCGGTAAGCGTAATGCCATAGCCCTCTGCGTGTTGGATGATCCAGGCGAGGTCCTTCTCACGGGTGGCAGAGTTCACCACCAGTCTGAAGAACGTTTCGCTCATAAAGTAAACAATCAAATCATCAATGACGCCACCCGATGCATTCAGCATGCCGGTGTAGAGCGCTTTACCCGGCTGCGTCAGTTTTGCCACATCATTTGCCAGCAGGTAGCGCAGGAATTCGCGGGTCCGCTGACCTGTCAGGTCAACAATGGTCATGTGAGAGACATCAAACATACCGGCATCGCTGCGCACCAGATGATGTTCATCCATCTGGGAGCCATAGTGCAGCGGCATCATCCAGCCATGAAAATCCACCATGCGGGCACCGCAGGCCTGATGCTGTTCAAACAGAGGTGTTTGCTGAGTCATAACCATCCTGTGCAGAAGCGGTTGAGTGCAAAAGTGCGCCGGAATTCAGTGCCGACGCAAACGTTCTCTTACGGCTGACGTTACCACCGAATCTGACGATTAACCATAAGCAAACCGGGGTCGAAAGCAGATGCACAGCCTAACCAGGAACGACCACCAACAGGATAAAAAACTGCAATTTTGTGATTAATCGCGCAATAAATGCAGTTATTATAAATATACGCAGCAAATTTATGCGAGATGGCATTCAGGATGTTAAAAAAATCCCGCAGCTCGCCAGGAGATGAATGAGAAAAAGTAATGCGAATTCAGCCGCAAAATTAGAATAAATCAAACGAAGATCCCTGATGGTGCAGCGTTGCCTTTTGGTGGTGCAGAGGGGTTCAGATATAAAAAAAGCCAGCAGATGCTGGCTTATCAGGAGGCGTGGATTTAGCGTAGCCAGGCGGGCAAATCATTCAGGCCCATCGCCTGCTTAAGCATCATCGGTTTTACCCCTGGCAGGCGATCCGCCAGCTTCAGACCCACGTCGCGCAGCAGTTTCTTCGCCGGATTATTACCAGCGAACATCTCACGGAAGCCCTGCATTCCCGCCAGCATCATGGCGGCGCTGTGCTTACGGCTGCGCTCATAGCGACGCAGATAGAGGTGCTGACCAATATCTTTGCCCTGCTGATGCAGGCGGCGAATCTCACCGATCAGCTCGGCGGCATCCATAAACCCAAGGTTAACGCCCTGACCCGCCAGCGGATGAATGGTGTGAGCCGCATCGCCCACCAGCGCCAGACGGTGTGCCGCGAAGTTGCGGGCATAGCGCGCCACCAGCGGAAACGATTTGCGCTCGCTTTCCAGCTGGCACAGGCCGAGCCGCATATCAAACGCCACCGAGAGCTGCTGATTGAACAGCGCTTCCGGCATGGTTTCCAGACGGCTCGCTTCCTGCGGCGAGAGCGACCAGACGATGGAACTGAGATGGGGATCCTGCATCGGCAGGAAAGCCAGAATGCCGTCGCCGTGGAACACCTGGCGCGCTACTGCGTCGTGCGGCTTCTCAGTGCGGACGTTAGCCACTAACGCATGGTGATCGTAATCCCAGAAGGTCAGCGGAATATCGGCTTTATTACGCAGCCAGGAATTGGCACCGTCGGCGGCAATCATTAATCGCGCGCTTAACATGCTGCCATCCTGCAGGGTAATAAAGGCTTCGTTGTCGCCAAATGCCACCTGCTGTAACTGCGAGGGTGCCATCAGCGTTACGTCACTGCAGGCACTGGCGCGTTGCCAGAGCGCGTTATGGATCACCGGGTTTTCGATGATATGGCCCAGATGCGACAGGCCCTGATGCTCATCATCAAAGGCGATGGCACCGAAACTATCCTTATCCCACACTTCCATGCCGTGATAAGCGCTGGAACGCAGCGAGAGAATGGTCGACCAGACATCCAGCTTCTGCAACAGCCGTTCACTGGCGGCGTTGATCGCCGACACGCGAATGGACGGTGGCGCACTCATCGCCAGCGGTGGCTCCGGTGATTTTTCCAGGACGGCGATGCGCAGTCCGCTGCCCTGCAAGCCGCAGGCCACCGCCAGTCCCACCATACCGCCACCGGCAATCACCACATCAAAAGTTTGCATCTGAGCCTCTTTATTAACGCTTAACCCAGCCAAGCGTACGCTCAGCCAGTTGATTTCGTAGCCACGGCAGATGATCCATCGCCAGCAGGCCCAGGTTGCGACCGGCTACCATCGGGCCATAGCGATTCGCAAAGACGCGAACCAGCCCGTCGGTAATACCGATAGTCGCGGCGCGATCGGGCTGACGACGCTGCTGGTAATGGTTAAGCACTGCATAACTGCCGGGGTCCTGCTGCTGGCGATGGGCGGCGGCCAGGGTTTCAGCCAGCGACATCACATCACGCAGGCCAAGATTGAAGCCCTGACCAGCAATCGGATGCAACGTCTGCGCCGCATTGCCCACCACCGCCACGCGATGCGTCACGGGCGACATCGCCCGGTGCAGCGCCAGCGGGTAATATTCACGCTGACCGGTGTGGGTGAATTTGCCCAGGCGCCAGCCAAAGGCACGCTGCAACTGGCTGAGAAATTCAGCCTCGCTCCACGCCTCAATCTGTTCACGCTGCGACAGCGGATGACACCAGACCAGCGACAGACGGTTGCCGGACATCGGCAGCAGCGCCAGCGGGCCATGTTGGGTGAAACGCTCGAATGCCCGGCTCTGATGAGGCAGCGCAGTGGTGACATTGGCAATCACGGCGAGTTGTTGATAGTCGTCCCGTTGCCACTGGATACCGCACGAGGCGGCCAGCGCAGAGCGCGTGCCATCCGCCGCCACCAGCAGTTTGCCACTGAGTTGCTCGCCACTGTCCAGCGTCACCTCCACCTGCTGCTCGCTGCGTTGGGCATGCGCAACGCGCGCCGGACAGCGCAGCGTCACGCCTGGCGCTTTTTTCAGTTCCGCAAACAGCCGCTGACCGACGTCAAACAGTTCAACCACCTGTCCCAGCGCCGGAATAGCGTAATCCGCCGCTGCCAGCGACACAAAGCCAGCGTGCCCGCGGTCGGAGACATGGATGTCGGTAATCGGGGTGGCACAGCTGGCGATGCGCTGCCACAGATTGATGTCCGCCAGCTGCTGGCAGGTGCCGGCAGAGAGCGCAATCGCGCGGCCATCGAAACCGGGGTGCGCCCGACTGCCCGGCTCACTGCTTTCAATCAGCGTCACCGGCAGGGTACCCTGAGTGAGATGGGAGAGCGCCAGCGCCAGCGTCGCCCCGGTCATGCCGCCGCCGGCAATCAGAATCGTCATGCCTGTTTTGCCGCCGCCATCAGTGCTTCAATCTCATCCGCCTCTTTCACGACGCTATCGGTAAGATTTTCAATACCATCTTCAGTGATCACAATGTCATCTTCGATTCGGATACCGATGCCGCGATACTGTGCGGGCACATCCGCATCCGGGGCGATATAAAGGCCCGGCTCAATGGTTAACACCATGCCCGGCTCCAATACGCGGTCGCGGCTGGGGGTACCATAGTGACCGACATCATGAACATCCAGCCCCAGCCAGTGCCCCAGGCCATGCATGTAAAACTGGCGATGTGCTTCTTCAGCGATCAGGGTATCAACGTCGCCTTCAAGGATGCCCAGATCAACCAGGCCCGTCACCATAATGCGCACCACTTCATCATTCACTTCACGAATGCTGATGCCGGGCCGGAACAGCTCAAGCGATCGGTTCAGCGAAGCCAGTACGATGTCATAAATCGCGCGCTGCGCCGGGCTGAATTTGCCATTAACCGGGAAGGTGCGGGTGATATCGCCAGCGTAGCCGTAGAATTCACAGCCTGCATCGATCAGCACCAGATCGCCGTCGCGCATTTCACTTTCATTTTCGGTGTAGTGCAGAATGCAGCCGTTCTCACCAGCACCCACAATGGTGTTATAGGAGGGAAAACGCGCGCCGTGACGGGTAAACTCGTGAAGAATTTCCCCTTCCAGCTGATATTCGAACATGCCTGGCTGGCAGGTTTGCATGGCACGGGTATGCGCCAGTGCGCTGATTATCCCGGCGCGACGTAACAACTCAATTTCATCCGCATCTTTAAACAGACGCATCTCATGCACCCACGGACGCCAGTCAGTGACGGTGGCAGGCGCGCTTAGATTCTGGCGGAAACCGCGACGCAGCTTGTCCAGCGCGCTGAACACCAGCGTATCCGCATGGGCATATTCGCCCTGCGCATGATAAATGACGTCAAGGCCATTCAGCAGCAGGTGCAGCTGTTCGTTGATATCGCTCCAGGGGAGGGCACGATCGACGCCCAGTTTTTCGGGAGCCGCCTCCTGGCCCAGCCGACGGCCAGACCAGACTTCCGCTGCCGGGTCGCGAACGCGGTTAAACAGCACGCTGTGGTTGTGATTTTCATCGCTTTTGATCAGTACCAGCAGTGCCTGCGGCTCGTTAAAGCCGGTGAAATAGCTGAAGTCGCTGCTCTGACGAAACGGATATTCCGTGTCATTACTGCGCGTCACTTCGGGCGCAGCAAAAATCAGCGCTGCGCTGCCAGGCGCCATCTTTGCCAGCAGCGCCTGACGACGCTGCAGGTATCGTTCCAGTGAAATCATCTCTGCACTCCCTGTAAACTGACCGGTTAAACGCGTTGACCTGAAATTAGTGTAGCGTCGGTTTTTGCACTTCTGGCGCAGTAGGCTGTGGACGGGTAAACGTATCGTGGCACAGCAGTGCGGCGACACGTACATACTCAATCACCTCTTCCAGCGACTGCTCCAGCTCCTCCTGGTCTTCATCTTCTTCGTAACCGAGCTGGGCGATAGTACGCAGATCGTCGATTGCTTCGCCGGTTTCGCCGGTGACCTTATCCAGTTTAGGCTGTGTTACGCCCAGGCCGAGCAGAAAATGGTTAACCCAGCCCGCCAGCGCGTCGGCACGGTCAAATACGGTGATGTCGTCGTCAGCAGGCAGCAGTAGCTGAAACAGGAAGCCTTCATCTTCCAGCGTAGTCGCCGTATGCTCGTGTAGCTCCGCCAGCGGCACGGCAAGAGTGTGTGAAAACGCCATGCCTTCGTTAGCCAGATCGTGTACCAGCGTCTTCCAGCTGGTGTCCTGGTTACCACCGCAGAGGATCCCGCTCAACAGGCCATGCATTTCCGCGGGCGTCATTCCAACACCCTGCTGTGAGAGCACCGCCGCGAGCGCGTTGTAATCGGGGGTTGCGTTCTGTAAGGACATAAGTTTTCATCGTCGTTGGCAGAATAAGTTCGTGTTATGCTACCACTAGCTGCCTCAAGGTTTCCAGAAAAGGGGTTGTATCTTATTTCGTGGGTCTATATAGTTGCCCGCCTCCCAAGCCATTGACTGCTAAGGGAGTTGCGAGCGAAGTAATCAGTCAGGAAGGTGGCATGTCTGCACAACCGGTAGATTTACAAATTTTTGGTCGTTCGTTGAGAGTAAATTGTCCGCCAGAGCAGCAAGATGCGCTCAATAGCGCGGCTGAAGATCTCAATCAACGGTTGCAAGATCTAAAAGTTCGCACTAGAGTCACCAATACAGAACAACTGGTGTTCATCGCCGCGTTAAACGTCTGCCACGAGCTGGCGCAAGAGAAAGTGAAAACGCGCGATTATGCTGCTAATATGGAACAACGTATCCGTATGTTGCAGCAGACGATTGAACAGGCATTAGTTGAGCAGGGTCGCATCTCTGAGCGTGAGGGTGCGAAATTCGAATAAAACTTCATGGTTGCTATACTTAAGTAACGGTGAGGTAAATCTTCTCTGAGATGTTTGCATGTGGGCCAGTCCCCTGAGCCGATATTTCGAAAAAACAGAATGTGACGCTCGTAACCTGTGTGCATGCTCGGTTCGTCCGAGAAGCCTGATGGTTATGACGGCATGTTCACCTTGAACCAAGGGTTCAAGGGTTACAGCCTACGGCGGCATCTCGGAGATCTCTCTTCCTGTAGTCCTGCTTTTTCCCCTGACTGACATGTTATAGTCGCTCAACAGCGACTTATCCGGCGGGGAAATCATGTCTGAACCTTCCATGTCTGAACCTTCAATGACCCAGCGTCAGGTGATTCGCCAGCATGTGCGACATCTGCGACGGGCACTCACCGATGAGCAGCAAACGCAGGCCGCTGAGCAGCTCGCTGAACATGCGCTCAACTACGCCCCGGTGACTGAAGCGCGCAATATCGCCCTTTTTCTGTCGGTGGATGGCGAACTGAATACCCGTCCGCTGATTGCCCGCCTCTGGCATCTGAAGAAAACGGTCTGTCTGCCGGTTTTACACCCCTTCTCCCCCGGTAATTTGTTGTTTCTGCGCTACTCGCCCGATACCCCATTGCTCAAAAATAAGCTGCGCATTCCTGAACCACCGCTGGATATCCGGCAGTTGATCACCCTTGACCAACTGGATCTGATGATGGTGCCGCTGGTGGCATTTGATCAGCATGGACAGCGTCTGGGGATGGGCGGCGGCTTCTACGATCGTACCCTGCAGAACTGGCGGCAGCACGGTTTTTTGCCGGTGGGCCTGGCACACGATTGTCAGCAGGTCGATAGCCTGCCGGTGGCAGAATGGGATGTGCCTTTGCCGGCGGTAATGACGCCATCAAAACTCTGGCAGTGGGAGTAGAAGCGTCGCTTTTGCAGACAAGTGAAAACCCATACCTGGGCGCATCTGGCAGCAATGGAAAAGCTTAACGCGCAGGGAACATGGTCAGAAGAGGAAAGCGTCCCGCGCAAGGGACAAAAACGCCGGGAGCGTTTTTGAACAACGCAAAGCGTTGGCCCGTTTACGGGCGCACCTCAGGGATGAGGTGCCTAATCGCGCGGGCCGGGCATGCCAGGGATGGCGGATTTTGCGTCTTTCCGATCTGACCGTGTTCTCTTCGCAGTCTCGATCTTACAGTAAATCGCGACAGCCTGTATTACCTACCTGAAGAGACGCGACTAAGCGCCTGTTCAGGTTGGTAGCGCTTAGTAGAGCAGACGCGCGCGGATAGTACCCGGAATCGCCTTCATCAGCTGCAGCGCGTTCTCGGCCACTTCCGGCTCTGCATCAATGTCGATCACCACATAGCCCATGAACGGTGAAGTTTGCAGATACTGGGCGGCGATGTTGATACCCTGCTCGGCAAAAATCTGGTTGATGGCCGTCAGCACGCCAGGACGGTTCTCATGGATATGCAGCAGACGACTGGCGCTGATACCGTGAATCGGCAGTGATACTTCCGGGAAGTTGACCGCTGAGAGAGTCGAGCCGTTATCGGAATATTTTGCCAGCTTGCCCGCCACTTCAATCCCGATATTCTCCTGCGCTTCTTCTGTCGATCCGCCAATGTGCGGCGTCAGGATCACATTGTCGAACTCACTCAATGGAGAGATAAACGGCTCGCTGTTGGTGGCTGGCTCGGTCGGGAAGACGTCGATGGCTGCACCACCCACATGCTTGCTGGCCAGGGCATCACACAGCGCGGGAATATCCACGACTGTACCGCGTGAGGCGTTAATCAGCAGCGCACCGGGTTTCATCTGCGCCAGCTGCTCTGCACCGATCATATCCTGTGTAGAGGCCGTTTCCGGCACGTGCAGGCTGACAACGTCGCTCATGTTGAGCAGGTCTGCAAGATGGCGTACCTGCGTGGCATTACCCAGCGGCAGCTTGTTTTCAATGTCGTAGAAGAAAACATGCATGCCCAGACTTTCTGCCAGCACGCCCAGCTGCATACCGATATGACCGTAACCGATGATGCCCAGCTTTTTGCCACGCGCTTCAAATGAGCCTTTGGCAATCTTATTCCAGATGCCACGGTGTGCTTTCGCGTTTGCTTCCGGGATGCCACGCAACATCAGCAGCATCTCACCAATGACCAGCTCCGCCACCGAGCGGGTATTCGAGAAAGGCGCATTGAACACCGGGATACCCCGGCGGGCAGCCGCCTGCAGATCAACCTGGTTGGTGCCGATACAGAAACAGCCCACGGCGACCAGCTTTTCAGCCGCCGCAAAAATCTCTTCAGTGAGCTGGGAGCGGGAACGGATACCAATGAAGTGCGCATCGCGGATCGATGCTTTTAACGCGTCGGAGTCCAGTGCGCCCTTGTGGAATTCGATGTTGGTATAGCCTGCAGCCCGCAGGTTTTCCAGCGCGCTCTGATGGACACCTTCCACCAGCAGGAACTTAATCTTATCTTTTTCCAGTGATACCTTTGCCATTTCCCGATCCTATTCAGCATTCAATGAGGACTACCATAAGCCAGCCTTCTGTCAAAATATCAAAAAAATCGCGTCCGGCAATACAAACGATTGCCCGCCAGCCAGCATGGCAATGGCTGGCAGCAGCACATTGCCGGACAAAATCATGAGGTCAGCGATGAAGAGAGAACGAACCTACTGTCGATGACGGTTATGTGACATAAGTCACCAAATTTCACCGACGCGAGAAAAGATGATTTGCAGGCAGAAATAACCGGCGCCTTTACAGCGTCAGACAGATCATTTTTTGATGGTTTTCACGCCATCAGGACCGCCGATCAATGCGATATCGGCACCGCGCGCGGCAAAAAGGCCAACGGTCACGACGCCAGGCAAAGCATTGATGGTTTTTTCCAGCTCAATCGGATCGAGAATGCGGAGATTATGCACATCAAGAATAATGTTGCCGTTATCCGTGACCACGTTCTGACGATACTCAGGTAAGCCACCCATTTTCACCAGCTGACGCGCCACGTAACTGCGCGCCATCGGAATCACTTCGACCGGCAGAGGGAAACGCCCCAGCACATCGACCTCTTTTGAGGCGTCAGCGATGCAGATAAACGTCTCTGCCACTGCGGCCACGATCTTTTCGCGCGTCAGCGCTGCGCCACCGCCTTTGATCATCTGCATCTGTGGGTTGATCTCATCCGCGCCATCAACGTATACCGACAGCAGGTCAATCTCGTTCAGATCGAACACCTGAATACCCAGGCTCTTAAGCTTCTGGGTTGAGGCATCCGAGCTGGAGACAGCACCTTCAATCTGATGCCTGACTGTGGCCAGCGCATCAATAAAGTGGGCAGCGGTGGATCCGGTGCCTACGCCAACAACGGTGCCCGGCTGCACGTACTCAAGTGCAGCCCAGCCAACGGCTTTTTTCAGTTCATCCTGGGTCATGGTATGTTTAAAACCTGTGCGACAACGAAGTGCGCGTAGTATAAAACAAGGCTTGCTGAAAATGCTCGGCTGTCCGACGTGGATTTATCGCTTTGGAAGCCAGCCCACAAAAAATAAGAGAGCCATCACAGGTGACACTTTTGTGGCATAGTGACGTCCACCCTGAAGGAGAGAGAAGAAGAATGAAACGCCCGGATTATCGAACGCTTCAGGCGCTGGATTCAGTGATCCGCGAACGCGGCTTTGAGCGTGCCGCACAAAAGTTATGTATCACCCAGTCGGCGGTTTCACAGCGTATCAAGCAGCTGGAGAACCTGTTTGGTCAGCCGCTGCTGGTACGTACCGTGCCACCGCGTCCGACTGAACAGGGGCAAAAACTGCTGGCGTTGCTGCATCAGGTAGAATTGCTGGAAGAGGAGTGGCTGGGCGACGAGAACAGTGGCACCACGCCGCTGCTGCTGTCGCTGGCGGTCAATGCCGACAGTCTGGCGACCTGGCTGCTGCCCGCACTGAAAGATGTACTGGCGGATTCACCTGTGCGTCTGAATCTGCAGGTCGAAGATGAAACCCGCACTCAGGAGCGTCTGCGTCGGGGTGAAGTGGTGGGTGCGGTGAGTATTCAGCCGCAGCCGCTGCCAAGTTGCCTGGTGGATCAGCTCGGTGCGCTCGACTATCTGTTTGTGGCGTCACGCGACTTTGCCGATCGCTTCTTCCCAAACGGCGTCACTCGCTCTGCCCTGCTGAAAGCGCCTGCGGTAGCGTTTGACCATCTTGATGATATGCATCAGGCCTTCCTGCAGCAGAACTTTGATCTCTCACCGGGCAGCGTGCCCTGTCACATTGTGAACTCCTCTGAAGCTTTTGTGCAGATGGCGCGACAGGGTTCGACCTGCTGTATGATCCCACATCTTCAGATTGAGCGTGAGCTGGCAAGCGGTGAGTTAATCGATTTGACGCCGGGTCTGTGTCAGCGGCGGATGCTCTACTGGCATCGGTTTGCGCCGGAAAGCCGGTTAATGCGTCGGGTGACCGATGCGCTGATTGCGCATGGACATCGGGTGCTGCGGCAGGATGACGTGGCAGCCTGAAAACAAAAACGGGGCATCAGCCCCGTTTTGCATTATGGCGTGTTGGGCTTGAGCTCAAACACCACATCCACCTGATCGTCAAAGTTGATGCTCTGCTGATCATAGGTTTCCTGCGCCGACGTATCCGCCGCGGCAGCCGCTTTATACATGCGGTTCATTGGCATCGGCTGATAGTTGGCAACCTGATAACGAATGCTGTAGATGGATCCCAGCTTCGCGTTGAAGCCTTCAGCCAGCTGTGATGCCTGCTGAGTCGCGTTTTTAATCGCGGCTTTACGCGCCTGCTCTTTGTAACTTTCCGGGTTTGCCACGCCTAACTCGACGCTGCGTACCTCATTCAGACCGGACTTCAGCGCCCCGTCCAGCAGATCGTTCAGCTTATCCAGCTGACGCAGGGTGACCTGTACCTGACGCACCGCGCGGTAGCCTTTCAGTACCGATTTACCCTCTTTGGTGTAATCGTACTCAGGCTGTGTGCTCAGGTTAGCTGCATCGATATCTTTCTTCTCAATGCCGTTTTTCTGCAGAAAATCGAAATATTGCGCAACCCGGCTATCCGCCTGCTTTTTCGCATCTGCGGCATCTTTAGACGACACGTTCACCACGATAGAGAGCGTCGCAATATCGGGACGGGCATCGACCGTTGCCTTGCCTGAGGTCACCACGTGCGGTCCGTTCGGTAACTCATCAGCGTAGACGCCAGGCAATGCCCCGGCGCTCATGATTGCGGCCAGAGCCAATGCTTTCAGTTTCATGAAAGTCCTCCTTGAAAAGGTACTATGACGGCTTCCAACCGGCGAAGCCCAACAGCGCATCGGTATGCGCCATGCTTTGAGTGGTCATTATGGCAAAAGTTCGGCCTCCGCGCGGCAATAACCGCACCGGATCGACGCTGGGATCAAAATCCGGCAATGCCCTGGCGCGCCAGTTGCAGGGCGATAAACCACATCACCGCGCCCACCAGCAGGTTAATGATGCGCTGGGCTTTGGCGGTGCGCAGGCGTGGTGACAGCCAGGCGGCCAGCAGCGCCAGACCAAAGAACCACAGGATCGACGCACTGATGGTGCCCAGCGCAAACCACTGACGCGCGGTGGTGGTCGGCAACTGACCGCCAAGACTGCCCAGCACCACAAAGGTATCGAGATAGACGTGCGGATTGAGCCAGGTCACTGCCAGCAGCGTCGCGATAATGCGTCCCCTGCTCTGCTTTAATGGCTCACCATCCGACAGATCGGCGTCGCTGCGAAAAGCGTTACGCAATGCGCCCCAGCCATACCACAACAGAAAGGCTACACCCGCCCAGGTGATCACCATCAGCAGCAGTGGAGACTGGCTCAGCAAGGCGCTGCCGCCAAAGATCCCACCGCAGATCAGCAGAATATCACTCAGCGAGCAGAGGGCTGCCGTCATCAGATGATACTGACGCTTTACCCCCTGATTCATCACAAAAGCGTTCTGCGGGCCCAGCGGCAGAATCAGCGCGGCGCCAAGGGCAAGCCCCTGAAAATAGAGAGATAACACAGGATTATTTCCTCACATCGTTAGAGGAGGAGAAGTATAAAGAGAGAGGATGATTAGCGGAAATTGAAAGAATTAATCTGCGATTAGCAAAATGAATGGGCGACAGAAGCCGCCCACTGAAAGATTACTGTGGCTGAGTCTCTGGCGTAGTTGCGTCTGACTGTCTGACACGGTGCAGATGCACATCCATCTGCGGATAAGGAATACCAATCCCTTTGCCATCCAGCGCACGCTTAAAGTTCTTCAGCAGGTCCCAGTAGACGTCCTGCAGATCGCCGCTGTTGCTCCAGCAGCGCACCACAAAGTTCATGGAGGAAGCGGCCAGCTCATTCAGACCAACCTGCACGCCTTTATCCTGCAATACACGACTGTCAGCGTCGACCACTTCACGCAACAGCGTCAGAACCTCATCAACATCAGCATCGTAAGAGACGCCAATGATAAATTCATTACGGCGAACCGGCTCACGCGAGAAGTTAACGATGTTTCCGGCAAGAATTTTACCGTTAGGCACCACCACTCGCTTGCCGTCGGCTGATTTGAGCGTGGTGGAGAAGATCTGCACGTTCATTACCGTACCCATGATCCCACCCAGATCAACGAACTCACCGGCACGGAAGTGACGGAAAATCACCAGCAGTACGCCCGCAGCAAGGTTTGACAGGGAGTCTTTTAATGCCAGACCGACAGCCAGACCGGCTGCACCAAGGATGGCGATGACCGAGGTTGTCTGGACACCAATGCGCCCAAGTGCCGCGATAAGCGTGAAGGCGATAATACCGTAGCGCACCAGCGCCGACAGAAAATCAGCAACGGTCGTATCAATATGACGCGCGCGCAGCAGACGATTAACGGTGTTAGAGATGATGCGTGCAATCATCATCCCCACAAAGATAATCGCAATAGCTGCGACAATGTTTACCGCATAGCTAATCAGCAGCTCCTGATTGCGTACTATCCAGTTACCCGCGTTGTTGAGCTCATCAAACATACCCGTATCCTGCATGGAACCATCCTGTAATCAAATTTCCCGGGGAAATAACAACACATTGTCAGAACCGCTCTGACAATCCCTGACAAAAGGGTAAACAATAAATGGCGGTGTGCCAAACCTGCATGGCTTTTGACACAAACCTGACAAAAAAAGGTCAAAAAAAAGGCCCTTTCGGGCCTTTTTTGTACGATAACTGTATGTCAGTTACAGCACGTCGACAGCGTTCAGCTCTTTGAAAGCCTGCTCCAGACGCACGACCATAGAGGCCTGGGCAGAACGCAGCCAGACGCGTGGGTCGTAGTATTTTTTGTTTGGCTTGTCGTCGCCTTCCGGGTTACCCAGCTGCGACTGCAGATAGCCTTCGTTCTTTTTGTAGTACTGCAGGATGCCGTCCCAGGTTGCCCACTGGGTGTCGGTATCGATGTTCATCTTGATCACGCCGTAGCTGATAGACTCTTCAATTTCTGCAGCTGAAGAACCTGAACCGCCGTGGAAAACGAAGTCCAGCGCGTTGTGCGGCAGGCCATGTTTTTCACACACATATTTCTGCGAATCACGCAGAATGGTTGGGGTCAGTTTCACGTTACCTGGTTTGTAAACGCCGTGCACGTTACCGAATGAGGCCGCAATGGTGAAGCGCGGGCTAATCGCATGCAGTTTTTCGTACGCGTAGTTTACATCTTCTGGCTGGGTGTAGAGCGCAGATGCGTCCATGTGGCTGTTATCCACGCCATCTTCTTCACCACCGGTGCAGCCCAGTTCGATTTCCAGCGTCATGTCCAGTTTCGCCATGCGCGCCAGGTATTTGCTGCTGATCTCGATGTTCTCTTCCAGAGACTCTTCTGACAGATCGATCATATGAGAAGAGAACAGTGGTTTACCGTTTTTCTGGAAATACTCTTCACCTGCGTCCAGCAGACCGTCGATCCATGGCAGCAGTTTCTTGGCACAGTGGTCAGTGTGCAGGATAACCGGCACACCATACTGCTCAGCCATCAGGTGAACATGGTGTGCACCCGCGATAGCGCCGAAAATGGCCGCGCCCTGTGGTTTATCAGTCTTGAAGCCTTTACCCGCGATAAATGCAGCACCGCCGTTAGAGAACTGGATAATGATTGGCGCTTTAACTTTCGCAGCGGCTTCCAGTGCGGCATTGATAGAGTCGGTGCCGACGCAGTTTACGGCTGGCAGTGCGAATTTGTTCTCTTTCGCAACTTTGAAGATCTTCTGTACGTCATCACCAGTGACAACGCCGGGTTTTACGAAATCAAAAATTTTAGACATGATTGTGTCCTGTTTCGTGACCGTTGTTCCCCTTGAGGAACGTCGATTTAAACGCCCAGACGGGCAAGACTTCAGGCGATGCCACGGGCATCGCCCCCAAAGGATTACTGCTTAGCACGCTCTTCCAGCATAGCAACTGCAGGCAGTTTTTTGCCTTCCACGAACTCAAGGAACGCGCCGCCGCCGGTAGAGATGTAGGAAATTTTGTCTTCAATGCCGAACAGGTCGATAGCCGCTAAGGTATCGCCGCCGCCAGCAACAGAGAAGGCATCGCTGTCTGCAATGGCGTTAGCCACGATCTCGGTGCCTTTACGGAAGTTAGGGAACTCAAATACGCCCACCGGGCCGTTCCACAGAATGGTTTTAGCATCCTTCAGGATAGCAGCCATTGCCTGTGCAGTTTCGTCACCGAAGTCCATAATCTCTTCGTTATCCGCCACTTCCGAAACCTTTTTCACGGTCGCTGGCGCAGTTTCAGAGAATTCTGTGCCGACGCGTGAGTCAGTCGGAACCGGGATGCCGTGCTGATCACGCAGGCCTTTGGCTGCTTCAACGAAGTCGGGTTCATAGAGTGATTTACCGACTTTGTTGTCGATAGCAACGAAGGTGTTCGCGATGCCGCCGCCCACAATCACGGTGTCCGCGATTTTGACCAGAGACTGCAGCACGTCAAATTTGGTAGAGACTTTAGAACCGCCAACGACAGCCACCAGCGGACGCTCCGGGTTGCTCATGACTTTACCCAGCGCTTCCAGTTCCGCAGAGAGCAGCGGGCCAGCACAGGCGATAGGGGCAAATTTGCCGACGCCGTGGGTAGACGCCTGCGCACGGTGCGCAGTACCAAAGGCGTCCATCACAAATACGTCGCACAGCGCAGCATATTTTTTAGACAGCGCTTCGTCGTCTTTCTTTTCGCCTTTGTTAAAGCGAACGTTTTCCAGCACCACCAGTTCGCCAGCGCCGACTTCAACACCATCGAGGTAATCTTTTGCCAGGGTCACATTGGTGCCGCTCAGCTTCTCTTTCAGGTAGTTAACTACCGGCAGCAGCGAGAACTCTTCGTTGTACTCACCTTCGGTCGGACGACCCAGGTGGGAGGTAACCATTACTTTCGCGCCCTGTTTCAACGCCGCTTCAATGGTTGGCAGAGAAGCACGGATACGTGCATCAGACGTCACTTTACCTTCTTTAACTGGTACGTTCAGATCGGCACGGATCAGAACGCGTTTGCCAGCCAGATCCAGATCGGTCATCTTAATTACAGACATGGTGAACCCTCTCGTTGATTCTCATAAGTTTTGCCAGACGCAAACCGCGTCTTACCTGAAACCGCTTGCGGCCATCGCTAACGTCGTGTCGAGCATTCGGTTAGCAAAGCCCCATTCGTTGTCACACCAGACCAGGGTCTTGATAAGGTGTTGACCGCTGACCCGCGTTTGTGTTCCATCCACAATGGCACTGTGCGGATCATGGTTAAAATCTACTGAGACTAACGGTAATTCCGTATAGTCAACTATACCACGAAATGCCCCTTCTGCCGCGCTCCGCAACAGGGTGTTAACATCACACGCTGTCACCGCGTTATGCACAGAAACGCTGAGATCAATGGCCGTCACGTTAATCGTCGGGACGCGAACGGCTATTGCCTCAAAGCGATCGTTGAATTTCGGAAAAATACGGGTAATGCCGGCCGCCAGACGCGTATCCACTGGAATGATCGACTGACTGGCTGCGCGTGTGCGGCGCAGATCGCTGTGATAGGCGTCGATCACCTGCTGATCGTGCATCGCCGAGTGGATCGTAGTGACGGTACCGGATTCGATTCCAAACGCATCATCCAGCAGCTTAATCACCGGAATAATGCAGTTCGTCGTACAGGAGGCGTTGGAAACGATGCGGTCGCTGGCGGTCAGTGCCTGCTGGTTAACACCATACACCACCGTGGCGTCGAGATCGTTGCCACCGGGATGAGAGAACAGCACTTTTTTAGCGCCCGCCTGCAGATGCGCTTCGCCATCAGCCCGCGAGCCATAGACGCCGGTGCAGTCCAGCACCACATCCACGTCGAGTTCACGCCAGGGCAAATCGGTAATGTCTGCACGGTGCAAAATACGCAGGGTATCCCCCCCCACCCACATCACATCGCGCTCCTGACGGACATCGAAAGCAAAACGGCCATGACTGGTATCGTACTTCAGCAGGTGTGCCATACCGATGGCTTCTGCCAGCTCGTTAATGGCGACCACAGTAATCTCTGCACGTCGGCCCGTTTCATAGAGCGCGCGCAGGACGTTGCGTCCAATCCGGCCAAAACCATTTATCGCTACCCGTACCGTCATTTCTCTCCTGCCACGTCAGACTGAAAAAAACGTGCCGTTAGCCTGAGCGTTTCACTGCATTTTGTACAGGAGATTCTTACCCGGCATTGTCCGAAATCAGGGCGGTCTGCACGGCAACTGAAACGGTTCAGCCACAATAATAGAAGGAAGGAATAACAGGAATGATTGTGATCAATCTGACTGCTTAAATTTGGATCTGCGTCACAAATTCGAGCCATTGTCAGTTATTACTGGAGGAATAATAAATAAGAGGGATGAAAATTTCGTCCCTCTTATTTCGCTGCCAGACGGGAACAGACCCGCCCGGGCGGTTTTTACGCCAGCAGTGCCTTCGCTTTCGCGACCACGTTGTCAACGGTGAAGCCAAACAGTTCAAACAGCTGATCCGCAGGCGCAGATTCGCCGAAGCTGGTCATACCCACGATAGCGCCGTTCAAGCCAGTGTATTTGAACCAGTAATCCGCAATGCCCGCTTCGATAGCGACGCGCGCGCTGATCGCTTTCGGCAGTACAGATTCGCGGTATTCATCGCTCTGCTTGTCGAAAGCATCCGTTGACGGCATAGAGACCACGCGCACTTTGCGGCCTTCGCTGGTGAGTTTGTCCCATGCACCGACAGCCAGTTCAACTTCTGAACCGGTGGCGATCAGGATCAGCTCAGGTGTGCCGTCGCAATCTTTCAGCACATAACCGCCACGTGCCACGTTAGCCAGCTGCGCAGCGTCACGTTCCTGCTGCGCCAGGTTCTGACGAGAGAAAATCAGTGCCGTCGGGCCATCTTTACGCTCAATGGCATATTTCCACGCCACGGCGGATTCAACCTGGTCACAGGGACGCCACAGGCTCATGTTTGGTGTGGTACGCAGGCTCGCCATCTGCTCCACTGGCTGATGCGTCGGACCGTCTTCGCCCAGACCGATAGAGTCGTGCGTGTAGACCATGATCTGACGGATCTTCATCAGTGCCGCCATACGCGCTGCATTACGCGCATATTCAACGAACATCAGGAAGGTGGCGGTATACGGCAGGAAGCCGCCGTGCAGCGCCAGGCCATTAGCGATAGCGGTCATACCGAACTCGCGCACACCGTAATGGATGTAGTTACCCGCCGCATCTTCGTTGATCGGCTTAGAGCCAGACCAGATAGTCAGGTTACTTGGTGCCAGGTCGGCTGAGCCACCCAGGTATTCCGGCAGAATTTTACCAAAGGCTTCGATTGCGTTCTGTGAGGCTTTACGGCTGGCGATCTTCGCCGGGTTCGCCTGCAGCTGCTCAACGAACTTCTGCGACTCTTCCTGCCAGTTAGCGGGCAGTTCGTTGCTGACGCGACGTTTAAACTCGGCAGCCAGTTCAGGATGTGCCTGCGCATACGCAGCGAATTTCTTATCCCATGCAGATTCTTTCGCCTGGCCCGCTTCTTTCGCGTCCCACTCAGCGTAGATGTCAGAAGGAATAACGAATGGTGCGTGGTTCCAGCCCAGCTGTTTGCGGGTCAGAGCCACTTCATCATCACCCAGCGGTGCGCCGTGTGAATCATGCGTACCTGCTTTGTTGGGTGAACCAAAGCCGATAACGGTTTTGCACATCAGCAATGAAGGCTTGTCGCTGACGCTTTTCGCTTCGTCGATCGCTTTAGCAATCGCATCCGCATCGTGACCATCAACGCCGCGCACCACGTGCCAGCCGTACGCTTCAAAGCGCTTCGCGGTGTCATCGGTGAACCAGCCATCAATGTGACCGTCGATAGAGATGCCGTTGTCATCATAGAACGCAACCAGTTTGCCCAGCTTCAGCGTACCCGCCAGCGAGCAGACTTCGTGCGAGATACCTTCCATCATGCAGCCATCACCCATGAAGACATAGGTGTTGTGGTCTACGATGTCATGACCCGGACGGTTGAACTGTGCGGCCAGCGTGCGCTCTGCAATGGCGAAGCCGACTGCGTTTGCGATGCCCTGCCCCAGCGGGCCGGTAGTGGTTTCAACGCCCACGGTGTAGCCATATTCCGGATGACCTGGAGTTTTTGAGTGCAGCTGGCGGAAGTTTTCCAGTTCACTCAGTGGCAGATCGTAGCCGGTCAGGTGCAGCAGGCTGTAGATCAGCATGGAGCCGTGGCCGTTAGAGAGGACGAAACGGTCGCGGTCGGCCCACAGCGGGTTGGTTGGGTTGTGGTTCAGGTAGCCGCGCCAGAGTACTTCAGCGATGTCCGCCATGCCCATTGGGGCACCCGGATGTCCCGATTTCGCTTTCTGTACTGCATCCATACTTAACGCACGAATGGCGTTGGCAAGCTCTTTACGAGAGGGCATTTTCTACTCCAGGTCGGATTAATGCTTCGCGCCTTAACCCATTGTTATTAATGAGTTAGTGGGCAAAACAAGGAAAAAGTTGCCCATCAATGTACATGAAAATCGGGGCAAAAGTACATGCTGTAAAACGCTAAATGTAACCGCTTCGTATGGCTTTTCCGGCCAACTCTGCTAGCAAAGTGCAGACTGGCACGCTATAACCAAATCGTTTATTCACCTGAGTGAGTTTCAGGTGTTTGTTTTTCTTACCTTGTTATGAATGGGATAGAGCATGAAAATCCAGAAAACGGTGTTAGCGCTTGGGCTGGCAACGCTGCTCAGCGGCTGTCAGGGTTTAGACAATAATGCGCTGATGCAGTCGGGCGCGCAGGCGTATCAGGCTTATTCCCTGAGCGACGATCAGGTTAAGCAGCTCAGTGATAAATCCTGTGAGCAGATGGACAAAGATAATCAGGTTGCGCCTGCAGGCAGTGAGTATCAGCAGCGCCTGAACAAGATCGCCGCCGCGCTGGGCGACAACATCAACGGCGTTCCGGCGAACTATAAGGTTTATCAGACCAAAGATGTCAACGCCTGGGCAATGGCAAACGGCTGTATCCGCGTTTACAGCGGCCTGATGGATATGATGACCGATAATGAAGTGGAAGGCGTCCTGGGCCATGAGATGGGTCACGTGGCGTTAGGTCATACGCGCAAGGCAATGCAGCTGGCGTATGCCACGACCGCAGCCCGCACGGCAGCGGCCTCCGTGGGCGGCGTGATCGGTTCACTGTCTCAGTCGCAGCTGGGTGAAATGGGTGAAAAACTGGTAAATGCACAGTTCTCACAGACGCAGGAATCGCAGGCGGATGACTACTCCTACGATTTGATGAAGAAGCGCAATATCAATCCGGAAGGCCTGGTGACCAGCTTTGAGAAACTGGCGAAACTGGAACAGGGACGTCAGAGTTCGATGTTTGACTCGCACCCTGCTTCTGAAGCGCGCGCCGGGCACATCCGTGAGCGTATTGCCGCTGACGCGAAGTAATAGAGACGTCAGGCGCATGTACGGTGCATGCGCCTGTAAGGCGTATCAGGTCAACATCACTGACCTAACGCTTGAATATCTGATCCACCATCGAACCTAAATCGAGTTTGTTCTCGTGCAGCGATGCTTCATCCATGTGCCCCTGAGGTGACATCTTATCGATCAGCTGCGGCAGAATAACCGCCAGCGTGCCTGCGGCGCCCTTCACGTCGGTTCCCAGCTTATCTGCCAGTGACTGCAGTTCCGCCTCACCAAACGCTGTGTGGATGTCGCTGTGTTCTACCGGCTGATTCGTCCCGGTGCCGATCCACGAACCAAATACCTCACCCAGCCCGCCCTGCTGGAATTTTTGCAGCAGCACTTCGATGCCGCCCTGCTCCTGTACCCAGTGCCAGACCGCCTGCAACTGTCCGGGCAGATGCCCGTCACTCTGGTTGCCCTGCAGCGCTCCCGCCAGTTCATCCAGAAAGCCCATAATTGCCTCCACGTTGAGAATTGATATCCGTCAGTTTAGTTGCTGATGCGCGGTTACGCCTGATGTGCGTGCGCTATCAAAGGGGGACAAGCTGAAGGCGAAAAGCGGATGGGCAGAGTTGTTGGCATTGCGCCGCCTCACTTAGCGGCGCAATGCCAGCCAGGCAAACCCGGCAGGCTTCTCTTATCAGAGACGGAATTAGCCTTTGTTCGCAGCCTGAACATGCAGCATATCCAGCGCCAGCGTCGCCGCCGCCAGTGCAGTCAGATCCGCATGATCGTAACCCGGTGCCACTTCTACCAGATCCATGCCAACAATGTTCATGCCCTGCAGGCCACGAATCAGCTTGGTCGCTTTATCAGTGGTCAGGCCGCCAATGACCGGTGTGCCGGTGCCAGGCGCATGGGCCGGGTCCAGACAGTCGATATCGAAGGTCAGATAAACAGGCAGATCGCCGACGGTGCGTTTTACTTCGGCGAGGATATCGTCAACGCTGCGGTCATTGACCTGTGCCGCATCCAGCACGTTGAAGCCCAGGCTCTTGTCGAACTCGGTACGGATACCAATCTGCACGGAATGCTGTGGATCAATCAGGCCTTCTTTCGGCGCGGTAAAGAACATGGTGCCGTGGTCAAAGGTCGGGCCGTTGGAGTAGGTGTCGGTATGGGCATCAAAATGCACCAGCGCCATCTTGCCAAAGTGTTTTGCATGAGCGCGCAGCAGGGGCAGCGTGACGTAGTGGTCACCGCCAAAGGTCATCATGCGCTTGCCATTGGCCAGCAGTTTTTCAGCATGGGCCTGTAACTTGTCTGAGAGATCCTGCGAGTCGCCGAAGGCGTAAACCAAATCGCCACAGTCGACGACGTTCAGACGCTGACGCAGATCGAAATCCCACGGCCAGCGGCAGCCTTCCCAGGCCAGATTAGTAGAGATCTGGCGGATTGCGCCCGGACCGAGGCGGCTGCCCGGACGACCGGAAGTGGCGGCATCAAACGGCACGCCGGTGATAACCCACTCGGCGTCGCTGTCGTAAGGCTGGAAATTCAGCGGAAAACGCATGAAGCCAAAGGCGTTAGAAACCAGGGAGTTGTCGTACTGATTGCCAAGCGTGTTATACATAATTGCTCTCTCTATGTGCGTAAGTCGGGCCAGGCCCGCAAGCCATTAAGGTTGAGATGAAAAAAATCCCCTCCGCGTCGTTAGGCCCGACGAGGAAGGGATTGAGTGGTTCAGATTATCGACATAGTTAACGGCAACTGCAATATGCGATTACGGGCTGCCGGGGCCGGTTACTCATCTTCCAAATAGGTGTATCCGTAGAGGCCGCTCTCAAACTCTTCCAGGAACTGCGCGCGCAGCTCGTCGTCAAGATCGGACGCCTGCACCTGATTGCGGAACAGCGCCATCAGCTCGTTAGGATCCAGCTGCACGTAACGCAGCATATCAGCCACGGTGTCGCCTTCATCAGAAAGCTGCACTTCTACTTCGCCATTTTCGCGCGCGTAAACATCCACCGCCTCGGTGTCACCGAACAGGTTGTGCATGTTGCCCAGGATTTCCTGATAAGCACCCACCATAAAGAAGCCCAGCATCGGCGGGTTATCAACATCATATTGCGGCATCGGCATAGTGGTGGCGATACCGTCGCCATCGACGTAGTGATCGATGGTGCCATCAGAGTCACAGGTGATGTCGAGCAACACGGCGCGGCGCTCTGGTTTCTTGTTCAGCCCTTCCAGCGGCAGGACCGGGAACAGCTGATCGATACCCCATGCATCCGGCATTGACTGGAACAGCGAGAAGTTAACGTAGATCTTATCCGCCATCCGCTCCTGCAGTTCGTCAATGATCGGACGGTGCGCACGGTTGCTGGGATCAAGATGCTGCTGAATGTAGTGACAGATGCTCAGATAGAGCTGCTCAGCCCATGAACGCTGTTTGAGATCGTAAGTGCCGGACGCATAGCCTGTGTGAATATCAGACAGATCCATCTGGCTGTCATGCAGCCATTCACGCAGCGAACGACGGGTGTCCGGCTCGTGCATCTCCTGCCAGGTTTCCCACATGCTGAGGATCGGGCGCGGCGCATCCGCATCCGGCGTTTCGGGTTCGCTGAACTCGTTACGCTCCACACCGATGATGTTGGAGACCAGCACCGTATGGTGCGCGGTCACGGCACGACCGGACTCAGTGATCACCGTCGGATGGTCCAGACCGTGCTCATCACAGGCAGCGCCAATCGCCCAGATCACATTGTTAGCGTACTCATTCAGGCCATAGTTGACCGAGCAGTCAGACTGCGAGCGTGTGCCTTCGTAATCGACGCCCAGACCGCCGCCGACGTCGAAACATTTGATGTTGACGCCCAGCTTCGCCAGTTCGACGTAGAAGCGCGCCGACTCGCGCACACCGGTGGCGATGTCGCGGATGTTGGACATCTGCGAACCCAGATGGAAGTGCAGCAGCTGCAGGCTGTCGATGCGACCTGCTTCACGCATGATCTCAACCAGCTTCAGCACCTGGGTCGCGGACAGACCAAACTTCGACTTTTCGCCGCCGCTCGACTGCCATTTACCGGAGCCCTGTGAAGCCAGACGCGCACGGATACCGAGACGCGGCACCACATTCAGACGCTCCGCTTCTTCCAGCACCAACCGTACTTCTGTCATCTTCTCAAGCACCAGATAGACCTTGTGGCCCATCTTCTCGCCGATCAGCGCCAGACGAATATATTCACGGTCTTTATAGCCGTTACAGACGATCACCGAGCGGGTCTGTCCGGCGTGCGCCAGCACCGCCATCAGCTCTGCTTTGGAACCTGCTTCCAGCCCAAGCGGCTCGCCACAGTGGATCAGCGACTCAATCACGCGTTTATGCTGGTTAACTTTAATCGGGTAAACCAGGAAGTAGTCGCCCTTGTAACCGTAGGATTCACGTGCACGTTTAAAGGCGGCGTTAATCGAACGCAGACGATGCTGCAGGATCTGCGGGAAGCAGAATAAGGCAGGCAGACGCTGACCCTGGGCTTCGCGCTCTTTCACCAGGCGGGCTAAATCGACGCGCACATCCGGACGATCCGGATCGGGGCAGACACTGATGTGGCCCAGTTCGTTAACGTCGTAATAGTTGTTGCCCCACCAGGCGATGTTGTACGTACGCAACATTTTGCTCGCATCCTGATCGTTCATTGCAACCTCCTGCATGGAGCGGAGTGTACCCTGTTCGCCAGCTGACGAACCTTTGATATTCTTCATGTCGTCAGACATCGCGAACCTCAATTTTCCGTTGAAAGATAGAACTGTTAACCGGCTTTATGGCCGCTAATCTGAAAACCTGTTGCCACATTAAATGCACTGTCCTGTTCACCTGACATCGCCGTCAGCGCGATTCACGCATGAGAGTTAAGTGTAAAACACCCTGGCCATCTCCGTTGAAACAGAGAACATTTAACCGATCACTATTGACCATGGATAATCTGTGTCGTTCCGCTGCGCGGGCGCAGAGAAGAGACAAAATCGCTTGAGCAGAGATAAAGATTAGCCGGCGCCTGTGTCGGTAAAATTACCGCATCGGACGTTGTGTCGGCAGAAAAGAGAAACAGATGGGAAGCGGGAGAGAGCCAGCGCCACGCCGCAGCGCAGAGAACCGGAAAGAGAAAAAGCGTGGTTCATTACTTGTATCACCTCCGCATATGCCAGTGGCACATGGAAAACAACCTGGGTGAAAGCCAGATCAGAGTCCGACAGGCGCGACGCAAAGAGTAGCGTCATTCTTGCTGCTGCTCTCGAAGCAGCGGCGTTTTATACCGTTTACGGCTCTAAAATGCAAAAAGATTATCCGGGAATTGCGTGAAGTGTCAGCAAATTATGTCGATAACGCTAACAGGTTAAATGCTGAAACAGAAAAAGGGCTGGTAATTGGTTTCCCCTCTATCCTAAAATAGCCGTCCAGATGGTTTTCCATCTAAACAGGTTACTATCCAGGCGGTGTTGGCCCGCTGTGCTGACACAACCTCACTGCTCGCGGCTTTGCCTGAAGGGGCGTCAGGTCAGACAACCTCACTGGCGCTATGCAGTCGTACTCAAACCATATTTAAGGTAAAGAACAGAATGGCTAAACACCTTTTTACGTCCGAGTCCGTATCAGAAGGACATCCCGATAAAATCGCCGACCAGATCTCCGATGCTGTGCTGGATGCAATCCTTGAACAGGATCCGAAAGCGCGCGTGGCCTGCGAAACTTACGTTAAAACCGGTATGGTGCTGGTTGGCGGTGAAATCACCACCAGCGCCTGGGTCGATATCGAAGAGATCACCCGTAAAACCGTACGTGAAATCGGCTATGTTCATTCCGATATGGGCTTTGATGCCAACTCCTGTGCGGTATTAAGCGCGATTGGTAAACAGTCTCAGGATATCAATCAGGGCGTTGACCGTACCGATCCACTGGAACAGGGCGCGGGCGACCAGGGCCTGATGTTCGGCTATGCCACCAACGAAACAGATGTGCTGATGCCTGCGCCGGTGACCTATGCGCACCGTCTGGTGCAGCGTCAGGCTGAAGTGCGTAAAAACGGCACATTGCCGTGGCTGCGTCCGGATGCCAAGAGCCAGGTCACTTTCCAGTATGACGATGGCAAAATCGTCGGCATCGATGCCGTCGTGCTCTCTACCCAGCACGCAGAATCCATCAGCCAGAAAGATCTGCAGGAAGCGGTGATGGAAGAGATCATCAAGCCGGTTCTGCCAGCAGAATGGCTGAGCGCCTCAACCAAATATCACATCAACCCAACCGGTCGCTTTGTGATCGGCGGCCCGATGGGCGATTGCGGTCTGACCGGTCGTAAAATCATTGTGGACACCTACGGCGGCATGGCGCGTCACGGTGGCGGTGCGTTCTCGGGTAAAGATCCGTCAAAAGTTGACCGCTCTGCAGCCTATGCAGCGCGTTACGTGGCGAAAAACATCGTGGCTGCCGGTCTGGCTGACCGTTGTGAAATCCAGGTCTCCTACGCTATCGGCGTGGCTGAACCGACCTCCATCATGGTGGAAACTTTCGGCACTGAGAAAATCTCTACCGAACAGCTGACGCTGCTGGTACGTGAGTTCTTCGACCTGCGTCCATATGGTCTGATTCAGATGCTGGATCTGCTGCACCCAATCTATAAAGAGACCGCCGCTTACGGTCACTTTGGTCGCGAACATTTCCCGTGGGAAAAAACCGACAAAGCAGCCCTGCTGCGTGAAGCAGCTGGCCTGTAAGATCAGCGACTGCTAATAAAACCCTGCCCCTGCGGCGGGGTTTTTTATCGCCTTTTCAGCCCCACAGCTGACCAGAGAATTTTTTCTCACGCACGCAGACTGAACGCCATATTCGCGCAGTTCCCGGCGACCTTCAGACGTTATAAAAATAAATCTGCCCGGCATCTCCTTCACTCTGAAGCAAATTTTCCATTCTCAGCTACACTTCCTTTCGCTTTTTCTGACGACAAAATGTTAACGATTACAAATTGAAATGCTTTGTTTTTCTGATATTTAGGAATTAACGCACGTAGTTATTATGCTGAAAATGCGTTATTTTCAGCGTCGTCTGATAGCCACTAAATAGAGCATTGTCAGAAACTTAATGAGTGCTATACCTCACTGGTTAATTAATCTTTCCGGGAAAAATATGCTGAATTTCAGGGTTTCAGCGTGTGTAAGCGATTACACTGATGTGATCAGACTCACTTTTTTCCCGCAAAAGGTTTTTTAACATTGATAAAAACAATGATGGATAAACCTGGAGGCTCCCATGCCTGGCAATACACACAAAAGCAGAACTTCAAATAAGGCGATGACCTTATTTGTCTGCTTTCTGGCGGCCCTTGCGGGACTGCTGTTCGGCCTGGATATCGGCGTTATCGCCGGTGCCCTGCCGTTTATCGCAAAGGACTTTAACGTTACTCCTCATCAGCAGGAGTGGATCGTCAGTTCCATGATGTTTGGTGCGGCGGTCGGTGCTATCGGCAGCGGCTGGATGTCTTCCCGCCTGGGGCGTAAAAAAAGCCTGATGGCCGGTGCGATTCTGTTCGTTATCGGTTCACTCTGGTCGGCAATGTCGCCGAACCCGGAAATGCTGATCAGCGCCCGCGTTCTGCTGGGCCTGGCAGTGGGTATCGCCTCTTATACTGCCCCGCTTTATCTTTCTGAGATCGCTCCGGAAAAAATTCGCGGCAGTATGATTTCGCTTTACCAGCTGATGATCACCATCGGTATTCTGGGTGCTTACCTTACTGATACCGCCTTCAGCTTTACCGGCAACTGGCGCTGGATGCTGGGCATTATCACCATTCCGGCACTGCTGCTGCTGGTTGGTGTTTTCTTCCTGCCAAACAGCCCACGCTGGCTGGCGGCGCGAGGCAACTTCCGCGATGCGCAACGTGTACTGGATCGTCTGCGTGATACCAGTGAGCAGGCAAAACGTGAGCTGGAAGAGATTCGTGAAAGTCTGAAGGTCAAGCAGTCTGGCTGGGGTCTGTTCACCAGCAGCAGCCACTTCCGTCGTGCGGTCTATCTCGGCATCCTGTTGCAGGTTATGCAGCAGTTTACCGGTATGAACGTTATCATGTATTACGCGCCAAAAATCTTCGAAATCGCGGGCTTTACCAACACCACCCAGCAGATGTGGGGCACGGTGATTGTGGGTCTGGTCAACGTACTGGCCACCTTCATCGCTATTGGTCTGGTGGATCGCTGGGGCCGTAAACCTACGCTGATTCTGGGCTTTATGGTGATGGCAGCCGGTATGGGCGTGCTGGGTACGATGCTGCATTTCGGTATCCACTCTGCGGGCGCGCAGTACTTCGCAGTAGGTATGCTGCTGATGTTCATCGTTGGTTTTGCGATGTCAGCCGGTCCGTTGATTTGGGTACTCTGTTCCGAAATTCAGCCGCTGAAAGGCCGCGACTTCGGTATCACGGTTTCCACAACCACCAACTGGATCGCAAACATGATCGTGGGTGCGACCTTCCTTACGATGCTGAATACGCTGGGCAACGCGAACACCTTCTGGGTCTACGCACTGCTTAACCTGTTCTTTATTCTGCTGACGCTGATGCTGATCCCGGAGACCAAAAACGTCTCGCTGGAGCACATCGAACGTAACCTGATGGCAGGTAAAAAACTGCGTGACATCGGTTCACGCGATTAACATTACCGGATAAAACGCGGTAAAAAAAACGGCGGGGTTTCTCTGGAAACCCCGCCGTTTTTATTTGTTCAATACAGGATTACAGCGTGTTAACTCGCCCTGCCGGCAATGGCTGACGTATGCAGCAGAGCGCCAGCGCCATAATGAAAATGGTGACGGTCTGATTATACGGCAGTACCGAATCGGTTAATCCGCAGATAAACAGTGCCAGCATTGGCAGCGCCACGCCGCGCAGATCGCACTTCTTCAGCATGCCGCCAGCCACAGTCAGATAGAGAAGCACCAGCGACAGCGTACCCAGCCAGCCCTGTAGCGTGGTTACTTCCAGAAACTCATTGTGCATGTTGTATTTAACGTTGGTGTAGCCTTCAACATTCAGTGGATAGTGCGCCATGATGAACTGACGCGCCTCGGTAGTGCGCGCATCCGGCGTCGCAAAACTGCCATGATGCTCAATAAAGTTGACCGCCCCGCCCCAGATCGCGACACGTGCGCCCAGAGAGGTCGAGCTGTTTGATCCGTAGTTCTCAATGTCCTGCACGCCTTCCACCCAACGGTTACTGGTCATCAGGATCAGCACCGCCAGTACGCCTACTAACAGTGCGCTAATCCGCCAGTTGGTCAGCAGCGACAGCCGCCAGGTCTGCAACAGGAACAGCAGCCCCACGGCA
Organism: Pantoea sp. XY16; assembly: GCF_025153065.1. Taxonomy (NCBI): domain Bacteria; kingdom Pseudomonadati; phylum Pseudomonadota; class Gammaproteobacteria; order Enterobacterales; family Erwiniaceae; genus Pantoea; species Pantoea sp. XY16. The sequence goes on from NZ_JANZNP010000017.1 coordinate 86,685, forward strand.
ATCAGCGCAATCAGCGTTACGCGGGTGCCGCATAGGTAGAGCAAGGCAAAGGTCACCGCCAGTACGGCGATGTCGGCAATCTTCCAGTATCTGTGCGTCTCGTAACGGCTCAGCCACAGCCAGGCGCAGTAGATAAACAGAATCATGTAGGAGGACATGGAGGCCGCTTCGGTGGTGAGCTTAATGCGGATATTCTCGGTATAGAGATGCTCATGAATACCAAAGCCCAGCGTAATCAGCAGACCGACCAGAATTAACACCTTTCCAATACGCAGCGTGGTTGCAGAGACCCGATTGCCATAAATCGCCAGACTAAGCAGCACAAAGGCGCCCAGCAACAGCCGCTTCGCCCCCAGCAGATAGTTGCTGATATTGGTCATGGCATCGTTTGAGGGCGCGGTCTCAATCCCCTTTGTGTGTATTGCCCAGAACAGACGGATCAGAGCAAAGATAATCAGCACAGCAAACAGGACGACATAAAAACCGTTCTCTTTAAACGCTACTCGCTTGCGCACTACGCCATACAACACAGACGCGACGGAGAGATAAGAGACCAGATAAAATATTTTTTGCGGCAGGCCGGAAACAAACATATTCAGTGACAGCGCCAGACAGAGCGCAACAACTGAGGCATTAACCATTAACGTTAATCCATTACGGCTGCTTTTATTTGTCATGCTTAACCTCAGTCAGACGGTTAAATGCACTCATCAGGTGCTTCATATAATTTTCCTCATAAAAACCGGTGATGCTCGCTTTAATAACCTGATGATCGGGAAAGGGGTAATCCCGGCTCATGGCGTTGAGAATAGCGGCAAGCGCCATGCTGTCATTGGTGGGGTAGAGCTGACCATTGAGACCGTTCTGAATAATTTCTGACGGGCCACTGATGCAGTCGGATGAGACGCAGTAGACGCCCCGTGACATCGCCTCCAGCAGGATCAGCGGGAAGCCTTCAAAGTTCGAGGTCATGAGCAGACAGGTGACCTGTCTGATATGGCGGATGACATACTCCCAGGCGTTCTCCTGCCAGCCATGCCAGGTGATACGATCCTGAATGCCGAGTTCCGACACGTAATGCTGACATTGCGTCAGATCTTCCCCATCCCCGACAATTTCCAGCGTCCACGGCGCATCCAGATGCTTTAACGCATCAAACAGATCTTTAAGCTGTTTCTGCCGCTGAAAATGGACGCGGCCGATATAGAGAAACTTCAGCCCCTGCGGCCTGCCGATAACCACGTCATTACGCCTGATCGGGTTGTAGATAACGTCCACGTCAGTGGCGCGTGCACCTAACTCCACCAACTGCTCTTTAATCTGCTTACTGATGGCAAAATGGTGATCGGCCCGCAGCAGATAATGTGGGCGATAGCGTTCACGCGGTGGCAGGTGCATCCAGCTCGACAACATAATTTTACGTCCTGAGAGCGTAATGGCCCGGCGCGTCATCAGACAGGGAATGGTGTTGAGGGTCAGAACATGATCAGGCTGATAACGACGAAAGAAGGCGGCCATTCTCAGCGTGTGAATAAGATTTTTTATTTTCTTATTCCGCAGCGTGCAGACGCTCTCTGATAAAACGGCGTTGGCAGTCCAGGCGCGGGAGAGGCTCTCCTCTCCGCTGTTGATAATAAACAGCCCCGCTTCCGTTCCGGATTCCTTATTGAGGGCGGTAATCAGCTGGCAGGTCACATTCTCCATACCGCCGCGGCCAGCCATGAGATCGGTAACCAGCACAATGCGCTGTTTCCTGATGTTATTATTTTTCATTGCGTTGTCCGTACACTGTGCTTTCCGCTTCTGATCCATTCACTCTGCTGTGAACATTAGCAACAGGATATTCTAAAAAAGGCCGTAACCATATTTAATCCAGAAATTTCAGCCAATAGCAGGGACACTCCTGGCCACTCTCCCGCGGTGGATCGTATGGATCGAAACTGGCGAAAGAGTATAGTCGCTGCGCTGTCGTTTTCACGGGTAACGTTGAGTTCCTGGACGACGGCGATTATTCTGAGCGCCATGAAAACACCTCGTCTCCCCATTGCCCTGCAGCAGGCCGTAATGCGCTCATTGCGCCAGTCGCTTGAGCGTGCAAATCTGGCACTGAAAACCCATTATCCGGAACCGAAGCTGCTTTACCAGCAGCGCGGTACGGCGGCGGGCACCGCCTGGCTGGCGTCCTGGGAGATCCGCATCAATCCGGTGCTGCTGCTGGAAAATCAGCAGACATTTATCGATGAAGTGGTGCCGCATGAGCTGGCGCATCTGCTGGTGTGGAAACAGTTTGGCCGCGTCGCACCACACGGCAAAGAGTGGAAGTGGATGATGGAGCAGGTTCTGGGCGTTCCGGCACGGCGCACCCATCAGTTTGAGATCGCCTCCGTACGCAGTAACACCTTTGCTTACCGCTGCCAGTGCCAGCAGCATCAGCTGACGGTTCGCCGCCACAATCGTGTTCTGCGTAAAGAAAGTGAATATCGCTGCGTGCACTGTGGCAGCCTGCTGGTCGCAGGCGAGTTTGTCGCTTCCTGAGAACAATCCCCATTCCGCCCTATTCCACATTCTGTTAACCTGCCGCCCTTTTTCGTACCAGGAAGAAATCCGGAATATGTCTCGCATACTAAGTCTGGCGGTTGCGCTGCTATTTGCACCTGCCGCTGACGCCCTTAATCTGAATAACTATCATCAAAATAACTTCCAGCAGGCTAAAACCTTTGCGGCGGCGATTAACGCCGATGCGCCGGGTTCATTCTACTGTGGCTGTAAGATTCAGTGGCAGGGCAAAAAGGGCATTCCCGATCTCAACAGCTGTGGTTATCAGGTGCGCAGGAACGCCAATCGCGCCGGGCGCATTGAGTGGGAACATGTGATGCCGGCCTGGGAGTTTGGTCATCAGCGTCAGTGCTGGCAGGACGGAGGCCGCAAAAACTGCAGCAAGGACCCCGACTATCGCCGCATCGAAACAGATTTGCATAACCTTCAGCCTGCAGTGGGTGAAGTGAATGGTGACCGTGGTAACTTCGCCTACAGTCAATGGAACGGTAGCGAGAAGCAGTACGGCCAGTGTGAGATGAAGATCGACTTTAAACTCAAACAGGCGGAGCCACCCGCACGGGCGCGGGGAGCTATTGCCCGAACCTATTTCTACATGCGCGATCAGTACCATCTGCGCATTTCGCGCCAGCAGACGCAGCTGTTTACCGCCTGGGACAAGCTCTATCCCGTCACAAAGTGGGAGTGTGAACGCGATCAGCGCATTGCAAAGGTTCAGGGCAATCACAATCCTTATGTGCAGCAGGCTTGCCAGCGCTAAAATCCCTGCCCTACACTAGCTTTTTTTCCCATGACGCCGCTGCAGTGCGGCGTCCGGTTTCAGGAACCTTATGCGCATACCTCGCATCTATCACGCCGGGCCATTAGAGATCGGCAGTGAAATTACCCTGGATGAAGATGCATCCAATCATGTGGGCCGGGTACTCCGGATGACGGCAGGCCAGCGTCTGGAACTCTTTGATGGCACTAATCTGACTTTTGCAGCAGAGATCACGCATGTTGATAAAAAGCGTGTAAAAGTATCGCTCACAGAGAGCCAGCCGGACGATCGCGAGTCACCTTTGCATCTGCATTTAGGTCAGGTGATGTCGCGCGGTGAAAAAATGGAATTCACTATCCAGAAATCGATCGAGCTGGGCGTGAATGTCATTACACCCTTGTTTTCCGAGCGCTGTGGCGTAAAGCTTGATGCTGAACGTCTGGCGAAGAAGATCCAGCAGTGGCAGAAAATTGCTATTGCCGCCTGCGAACAGTGTGGCCGTAATCGCGTGCCGGAGATTCGTGAAGCGATGACGCTGGAAGTCTGGTGTGCAGAGGCTGACAGCGGTCTGAAGCTCAACCTGCATCCGCGCGCCAGTCACAGCATCAATACGCTGCCACAGCCTGTTGAGCGGGTACGGCTGCTGATTGGCCCTGAAGGCGGTTTGTCTGCGGACGAAATTGCGATGACGGCCCAGCACGACTTTACTGACATTCTGCTTGGCCCACGGGTATTACGTACCGAAACCACCGCGCTGACGGCCATTACGGCACTTCAGGTGAGGTTTGGCGACCTGGGTTAAGCGATACTTTCAGCGGAAAGAGCGCAGGCATGATGTCCTGACCGATCGGCCCACTGCAGACCGAACCAGACGAGGCGGTAAACACCGCCTCACCGAGGAGATAATAATGATTAAACTTGGCATCGTGATGGACCCTGTTTCGTCCATCAATATTAAAAAAGACTCCAGCTTCGCTATGCTGCTGGAAGCACAGCGCCGCGGTTACGAAATTCACTACATGGAGATGCACGATCTCTCCATGCGCGGTGGCGTGGCCTCTGCCCGCACCCGTCTGCTGACCGTCGAGCAGAATCCTGACAACTGGTATCAATTCGGCAGCGAGCAGGTGATCCCGCTGGCTGACCTGAACGTGGTGCTGATGCGTAAAGATCCGCCATTCGATACCGAGTTCATCTATGCAACCTACATTCTGGAGCGCGCAGAAGAGCTGGGTACACTGATCGTGAACAAACCGCAGAGCCTGCGTGACTGTAACGAAAAGCTCTACACCGCCTGGTTTGCCGAGTTTACGCCTGACACCCTGGTGACCCGCAGCAAAGCGCAGCTGCGTGACTTCTGGCAGGAGCATGGCGACATCATCATGAAGCCGCTGGATGGCATGGGTGGCGCCTCTATCTTCCGCGTGAAGAAAGACGATCCTAACTTTGGTGTGATTACCGAAACCCTGACCGAGCATGAGAGCCGTTTCTGCATGGCACAGAACTACATTGCGGCGATTAAAGAAGGCGACAAACGCGTGCTAGTTGTAGATGGCGAACCGGTCCCTTACTGCCTGGCGCGTATCCCGCAGGGTGGTGAAACGCGTGGTAATCTCGCCGCCGGTGGTCGCGGTGAAGCGCGTCCGCTGAGCGAAAGCGACTGGGAAATTGCGCGCCGTGTAGGCCCAACGCTGAAAGCAAAAGGACTGATTTTTGTCGGTCTCGACATCATCGGTGATAAACTGACTGAAGTTAACGTGACCAGCCCAACCTGCATTCGTGAAATTGAGGCTGCGTTCCCGATCTCCATCACCGGCATGTTGATGGATGCCATTGAGAAGCGCCTGGGCTGAGCAAGAAGCCGGGGCGTGGCTCCGTGATCAACCCAATACCGGTGCGGCCGTCGCGTGCCGGTTATTTTTTTGGTACATCGTGTGAGAATGAATTTACAACATCACTTTTTGATTGCCATGCCTTCATTGCAGGATCCTTTCTTCAAACGTTCCGTGGTCTATCTCTGCGAACATAACGAAGAGGGTGCAATGGGACTGATCATCAATAAACCCATGGAAAACCTGACGGTTGAAGGCATTCTGAAGAAGCTGAAAATCCCTGCTGACGATCGCGACCCGGCCATCAGGCTGGATAAACCGGTGTTTACCGGCGGTCCGCTGGCGGAAGATCGTGGCTTTATTCTGCACTCAGCACAACGCACGTTTACCTCCAGCATTCGCGTCTCAGATAACACGATTATCACTACCTCCCGTGACGTGCTGGAGTCGATTGGCACCGCGTCTCAGCCCACCAATGTGCTGGTCGCGCTGGGTTACTGCGCCTGGGAAAAAGATCAGCTGGAAAATGAGTTGATGGAAAATGCCTGGCTGACCACGCCTGCTAACAGCAATATCCTGTTCCAGACGCCGATTTCAGAGCGCTGGCGCGAAGCGGCGCGCAGTATTGGCGTCGATATTCACAACATGGCCAGCGACGCGGGACACGCCTGATGTCAACTCAGACTCTGTTAGGTTTCGACTTCGGCACCAAAAGTATTGGTGTCGCTGTAGGTCAGGAACTCACGGGCAGTGCCCGTCCGCTGACCGCGATTAAAGCGCAGGATGGTATCCCGGACTGGCTGGTGGTCGAAAAGCTGCTGAAAGAGTGGCAGCCCGATTTTGTCGTCGTCGGCCTGCCGCTGAATATGGATGGTACCGAGCAGCCGCTGACTGACCGCGCGCGTAAATTTGCCAACCGCCTGCACGGTCGCTTTGGCATCCGGGTAGAGCTGCAGGATGAACGGCTCAGCACGGTAGAGGCGCGTGCTGGCCTGTTTGAGCGCGGCGGTTATCGCGCCCTCAACAAAGGCTCGGTCGATTCACAGTCTGCTGCCATCATTTTGCAGGACTGGTTCGAAAACCATTACTGATCGGCTTACTCAATCAGACCGGCTGCCTGACGCGCCAGCCGGCTCTGCTCAAACGTCTGCATACCGGCCTGTGCGCCGGTCTGCAGCAGCGCGGGGATCTGATGCATCTTGCCTTCCCGGATCAGATTCGTGATACCCGGAGTGGCGATCAGTACCTCAAACAGTCCAATCCGCGATCCAGCCACTGAGGTTACCAGCCGCTGTGCAATCACTGCTTTCAGGCTGCCCGCGAGTTGCGTACGCACCAGCTGCTTCTCCTCCGCCGGGAAGACATCCACCAGCCGATCCACCGCCTGCGCCGCGCCACGAGTATGCAGCGTCGCCAGTACCAGATGGCCAGTCTCCGCCGCCGTCAGCGCCTGACGGATGGTGTCGCTGTCGCGCAGCTCACCCAGCAGGATGACGTCGGGATCTTCACGCAGCGCCGCCTTTATCCCCAGCGAGAACGAATCGCAGTGCAGGCCGATTTCGCGCTGCTGAATCAGCGACTGCTGGCTGTGATGGATAAATTCAATCGGATCTTCCAGCGTAATGATATGGCGCGCCTGCTGGCGGTTCAGCGCATCGACCAGCGCCGCCAGCGTGGTCGATTTACCACTTCCGGTCGCACCGGTCACCAGAATCAGGCCATCCTGCTGCTCCAGTAGCGTCGGCACAATGGCGGGCAGCTGCAGGCTCTCCAGCGTCGGGCTCGTCGTGGCGATGATGCGCAGCGCCAGTGACAGGCCGTTACGCTGCATAAACAGATTGGCACGCAGACGCTGACCGCCAGCCAGGCTCAGAGCGAAGTCGAGCTGCCTTGCGCGTTCCAGCGCCTGCCGCTGCGGGTCACTGAGCCAGCGGGTCATAAACTCTGCCATCCAGGCGGCAGAAAGCGGGCCCTGCTGCGAAATGACCTCCAGCTTTCCCTGCCGCCGCCAGTAGGGCAAATGTCCGCAGCAAAGGTGCAGATCGGCGGCATTATGCTTTACACTAAGCCCCACCATTTCATCCAGATTCATAATTTCTCCTGACTATGACTTCAATCCAGCAGAACTTACAGCAAGTGCGGCAGCGAATCGCCGCCGCTGCCGCGCGTTGCGGCCGCGCACCAGAAGAAATTACCCTGCTTGCAGTCAGTAAAACCAAACCTGCGAGCGCGGTCGAAGAAGCCTTTGCCGCTGGCCAGATTGCCTTCGGTGAAAATTACGTTCAGGAAGGGGTTGAAAAAGTTCAGGCACTGGCCGCACATCCTGAGCTGGCGTGGCACTTCATCGGCCCGTTGCAGTCCAACAAAAGCCGTCTGGTGGCGGAAAATTTCGCCTGGTGTCACACCATTGACCGCCAGCGCATTGCGCAGCGGCTCAACGATCAGCGGCCCGCCTCGCTGCCACCGCTGAATGTGTTAATTCAGGTAAATATCAGTGACGAGAACAGCAAATCTGGCATCATGCTGGAGGCCGTTTCCGGGCTGGCGGAGCAGATCGCTGCCCTGCCGCAACTGCGGCTGCGGGGATTGATGGCGATTCCGGCAGCGGAGAGTGATTACCAGCGGCAGCTGGCGGTGTGTCAGCAGATGGCGGAAGCCTTCCGGCAGCTGCAACAGCACTATTCTGGTATAGATACGCTTTCGCTGGGAATGAGCGATGACATGGAGGCGGCAATCGCCGCAGGTAGTACGATGGTGCGTATCGGCACCGCCATTTTTGGCGCACGAGATTATGCGCACAACTCACAACAATAACAGAGGAACTTCATGTTAACACTGACGTTTTTAGTAAAAACGCTGATCGATCTCTACGTCATGGTGCTGCTGTTACGCATCTGGATGCAGTGGTCCCGCTGCGATTTTTACAATCCAGTGGCGCAGTTTGTCGTAAAAGTGACACAGCCAATTGTTAAGCCACTGCGCCGCATACTGCCGGCGCTGGGGCCGATTGATACCGCCTCGCTGCTGCTGGCCTTTGTGCTGACCACGCTGAAATACCCGATTCTGCTGCTGATTCAGGTGGGCGTGTTCTCGGTCGATCCGACTAACCTGCTGGTCGGCCTGCTGTCGCTGGTGAAATCCGCCGGCTATCTGGTCTTCTGGGTCATTATCGTACGCTCTCTGATGAGCTGGATCAGCCAGGGACGTGGCCCGGTCGATTATCTGCTGGTGCAGTTAACCGAGCCGATGATGGCCCCTGTTCGCCGTATTCTGCCTGCGATGGGCGGCATCGATTTCTCTGCGATGATCGTCATCCTGGTGCTGTATGCCCTGAACTTTCTCGGCATGGACCTGTTTCCGGGTCTCTGGTATCTGCTGTAAATGAATCAAACTGGAACTGTTATGCAAAAAGTTGTGCTCGCAACCGGCAATCCCGGCAAAGTGCGTGAACTGGCGGAGTTACTCTCCGCCTTTGGTCTGGATATCGTCGCGCAGACGGACCTTGGGGTTGAATCGGCAGAAGAGACCGGCCTGACCTTTATTGAGAACGCGATTCTCAAAGCGCGTCACGCGGCACAGATCACCGGATTACCGGCCATCGCCGATGACTCCGGCCTGGCCGTGGATGCGCTGGGCGGCGCGCCTGGCATCTACTCGGCGCGTTACGCCGGTGAAGAGGCCAGCGATCAGCAGAACCTGGAGAAGCTATTACAGGCGCTGGAAAACGTCCCTGACGGTCAGCGCCAGGCGCAGTTCCACTGCGTACTGGTCTATCTGCGTCATGCGGAAGACCCGACCCCGCTGGTGTTTCACGGCAGCTGGCAGGGGGAAATTACGCGTTCCGCTGCGGGTTCCGGTGGCTTCGGTTACGACCCGATTTTCTTTGTCCCGGCGCTGGGTAAAACTGCGGCCGAGCTGAGCAAAGCGGAAAAAGGTGCGGTTTCTCACCGGGGTAAAGCATTGACGCTGTTGCTGGAAGCGATGCGTAATGCCTAATCTGCCGCCGTTAAGTCTCTACATCCACATTCCGTGGTGCGTACAGAAGTGCCCCTACTGTGATTTTAACTCCCACGCGCTGAAAGATGAGGTGCCGCACGTTGAATATGTGCAGCACCTGCTGCGCGATCTGGAGATCGACCTGCCGCTGATCGGCGACCGGGAAGTGCGCACGATTTTCATTGGTGGCGGCACGCCCAGCCTGCTGAGCAGCAGCGCGATGCAGATGCTGATGGATGGCGTGCGGGAGCGTCTGACGCTCTCCCCTGATGCGGAAGTGACCATGGAAGCAAATCCTGGTACCGTGGAAGCGGACCGGTTCAGCGCCTATCAGCGCGCCGGTATCAACCGTATTTCGATTGGTGTACAGAGTTTCAGTCCGCAAAAGCTGCAGCGTCTGGGCCGTATTCACGGCCCGGAAGAGGCCGTACGCGCCGCCGAACTGGCAGAGTCGCTGTCGCTGCGCAGCTTTAACCTCGACCTGATGCATGGCCTGCCCGATCAGTCTCTGGAGGAAGCGCTCGACGATTTACGTCAGGCGATTGCGCTTAACCCCCCGCATCTCTCCTGGTACCAGCTCACCATCGAACCCAACACGCTGTTTGGCTCACGCCCGCCGGTGCTGCCAGATGATGATGCACTTTGGGATATTTTCGAACAGGGTGATCGGCTACTTCAGGCGGCGGGTTATCAGCAGTATGAAACCTCCGCCTACGCGAAGCCGGGTTATCGCTGTGAACACAACCTCAACTACTGGCGCTTTGGCGACTATCTGGGGATTGGCTGTGGCGCACACGGCAAGCTGACGCAGCCGGATGGCCGCATTGTCCGCACGGTGAAAACCCGTCATCCGCGTGGCTTCATGCAGGGTAACTACCGCGAAAAGCAGTATGAGGTTGCCGATAGCGACAAGCCGTTTGAATATTTCATGAACCGCTTTCGCCTGCTGGAGGCCGCGCCGCGCGACGAGTTCAGCCGCTACACCGGTTTGTCAGAGCAGGTGATCCGTCCGCAGATGGATGCCGCGATTGCCACCGGTTATGTGACGGAAACCGCTGATCAGTGGCAGATTACGGAGAAAGGGAAGCTGTTCCTGAATTCGCTGCTGGAGCTGTTTTTAGCGGAAGAGTAGCAAAAGCGCCTCAGCCCGGCAGGCTGAGGCGTTAACTTATTTTTTCAGTGCGCGGGTAAGCTGTTTACGCTGATCTTCCAGCGAAATAACGCGATTACATACTTCGTGTCCGAAGTTCTGGAAATCCTGCTCCTGCTTGCTCCACTCAGCCTGAATCGACTGTTGCAGACCGCCCAGATTGCCCATAATTGCCTGCAGCGGATTACTGCCGCCGCTGCCCTGCTTACTGCCCATCTCATTCAGACTATCCTGCATCACGCCGCCCAGCGTTGACTGCACCAGCCGTTCGCCTTCGGCGCGCACCTGATCAATCGCCTGATGGTGGAACGTCAGACCGTCTTCCCGATGTTCAATGATGCGGTTCATCTGCTGTTTCAGCTGACCATTCAGCGTGGTCAGGCGATTACGCACGTTGCTGTCGGTGCCCAGTTTTTCAACGATGACCCGATCCAGTGCCGCACGTCCTTTTTCCAGACGGGATGTCGCTCCGCTATCGATCCACGGCAGATCGCGACGCAGCGCGTTCTGATAGTCGATCGCTTTCTGACGTTCAGTGATATCCAGCGAAACTTTCTGGCCGTTGAACTGCACGTCGCCCTGCGGCGAGATTTCCATATTGCCACTGGCACCGACCACCTGCACGCTCTGCGGTTTAATCACCACATCGTCCTGTGGCTTAACGCTGCATTCGTAGGCTGCCTGAGCCTGAGTTGCTGCCACCAGCAGCACAGCAAGAAGCGCTTTACGCATCATATCTACTCCCTAAGATCGGGTCTGAAACCCTCCGATCGGGCCGCAGCCCGACACTGTGTGACGACTTAGTCCCACCAGACGTCAAAGAGTTCCGTCATCTGCACATCCTGCAGCTTGCGGTCTTCCAGCCATTTGCGGACCAGCGCACGATGCTCATCGGTGCATTTGCCGGTTTTCTGCAGGCAAACCAGACCTTCCCACACCAGGTAGCCGCTGCCATCAAAGGCCAGGCCGTTAGGATCGATCGCTTCATTGATGAACTGGTTCAGCGTCTCATCGATTTCGCTTTCGCTGGTGCCTTCCGGAAAGCGCCAGGCAACGGAGAAGCCCAGTTCCTGAAACTCGTCGATGTGCAGTTTTTTACGTAAACGGCGGCTGCGTTGTGTGGCCATTATTTCACCCTCTCAAACATTAAATCCCATACGCCGTGGCCTAAACGCTGCCCGCGCTGCTCAAACTTGGTCAGTGGACGCGTCTCAGGACGCGGCACGTAATTCTGTTGCTCTGACTGGTTGCGGTAGCCATCGATGCTGTTCATCACTTCAAGCATATGCTCCGCGTAGGCTTCCCAGTCGGTCGCCATATGGAAAACGCCGCCCGGCTTCAGTTTACGCATCACCAGCTCGGCGAAAGGTACCTGAACGATACGGCGTTTATTGTGACGCGCTTTATGCCACGGATCGGGGAAGAAAAGCTGAACCATGCGCAGTGAGTTATCCGGAATCATCTTCTCCAGCACTTCTACCGCATCGTGACACATCACCCGCAGGTTCTGTACATCGGCTTCTTTGGCGGCGGCGAGACAGGCACCCACGCCCGGCGCGTGCACTTCAATACCCAGGAAGTTCTGATGCGGTGTGTTCTGCGCCATGGTCACCAGGGACGCGCCCATACCAAAGCCAATCTCCAGCGTGACCGGAGCTTCGCGGCCAAACAGTGCGGGCAGATCGACAGGCTCCGGCTGATATTCCACCCCCATGACCGGCCACAGGGTGTCCAGCGCCTGCTGCTGGCCTTTCGTTAAGCGACCCTGGCGGCGCACAAAGCTGCGGATCCGGCGCAATGGCCGCCCGTTCTCATCAAATTCTGGGGTGATGACGTCATTAATCATGTAAAAGCCTGCTGGTTAGCCTGTTCCGGGAAACGGGCATTATGCAAAGTTCATAAGCAGAAGCAAGCCTTTGCAATCTTCCGGTTTACACCCAGGTGCGCATGTGCTGGAATTCCTGCCTGAGTGTAGAGTAAACACGGAAAATTTCCTTCTTATGATGCAAGCGCCGCAGTTCGCGCAACAGGTGCTGGACTGGTATCAGCGCTTTGGTCGCAAAACCCTGCCGTGGCAGCTGGAGAAAACACCTTATAAGGTGTGGCTCTCCGAAGTGATGCTACAGCAAACCCAGGTTGCCACGGTTATTCCCTATTTTGAACGCTTTATGGCGCGCTTCCCTACGGTCACCGATCTCGCTGCGGCGCCGCTGGATGAGGTACTGCATCTCTGGACCGGCCTCGGCTACTACGCCCGGGCGCGTAATCTCCATAAAGCCGCAAAGCAGATTGTTGAGGTTCATCGGGGCGAATTCCCACGTAATTTCGATGATGTCTCAGCCCTGCCCGGCGTTGGCCGCTCTACGGCGGGCGCGATCCTGTCGCTGTCGCTGGGTCAGCATTTCCCGATTCTGGATGGCAACGTCAAGCGCGTGCTGGCCCGCTGCTATGCCGTCAGCGGCTGGCCGGGTAAAAAAGAGGTCGAGAAACGGCTCTGGCAGATCAGCGAAGAGGTCACACCCGCCGAGGGCGTCAGCCAGTTTAATCAGGCTATGATGGATCTGGGTGCGATTGTCTGCACCCGCTCTAAGCCGAAGTGTGAAATCTGCCCGCTGAACAGCGGGTGTGAGGCGTACGCCAGCAACAGCTGGGCGAGCTATCCCGGCAAGAAGCCTAAGCAGGTGCTGCCAGAGCGCAGCGGCTGGTTCCTGATGATGCAGGATGGCGATGATGTCTGGCTGGAGCAGCGCCCGCCTGTGGGTCTGTGGGGCGGTCTGTTCTGCTTTCCGCAGTTCACCACCGAAGCGGCGCTGAATGACTGGCTGGCAGCGCGTGGCATCCATGCAAAACCACAGCAGCTTACTGCGTTTCGTCACACCTTCAGCCATTTCCATCTCGATATCGTGCCGATGTGGCTGTCGTGGCCTTCTGCCGGGGCGGCGATGGATGAAGCAGGCGGTCTCTGGTATAACTTAGCGCTGCCACCATCTGTGGGATTAGCTGCACCCGTTGAGCGCCTGTTACACGAGCTGCGCCATCCCCGACAACTGGCTTTGGACAGTTGTGAGATTAATGAGGAAGAGTAATGAGCCGCACCATTTTTTGTACTTTTTTACAGCGCGACGCGGAAGGTCAGGATTTTCAGCTCTATCCGGGCGACCTGGGTAAACGCATTTACAACGACATCTCCAAAGAAGCCTGGCAGAAGTGGATGGCGAAACAGACCATGTTGATCAATGAGAAGAAGCTCAACATGATGAATCCCGAAGATCGTAAAGTGCTGGAGAAGGAGATGATCAATTTCCTGTTCGAAGGCAAAGACGTTCATATCGAAGGCTATACACCGCCAGAAGCGTAAACATTCCGGGCCTCATCGCTGAGGCCGGTTATCCAGGTCAGGCTTGCATTCCCAATGAATAAAAAATTAATCGCCCTGCTGGTGATAGCCCCACTTTTGGTTTCCTGTTCCGGGTCAAAGAATCAGCAATCCCACGAGGAGTGGGTTAAAGACACCAACGGCTTTGATATTCTGATGGGCCAGTTTGCTCACAATATTGAGAATATCTGGGGTATCAATGAGGTCCTGATCGCCGGACCTAAAGATTACGTCAAATATAGCGACAACTATTACACCCGCAGCCACATCAACTTTGAAAGCGGTAAGCTGACCATCGAGACGATTTCTGGTACCGATCCGATGGCCAGTCTGCGTCAGGCGATCGTGACCACGCTGTTGATTGGCGAAGATCCGGGCAATGTCGATCTCTACTCTGACGCCAACGACATCGAGATCAGTAAAGAGCCGCTGCTCTATGGTCAGGTGCTGGATAACACCGGTCAGCCGATTCGCTGGCAGGGCCGCGCGGAAGCCTTTGCTGACTATCTGATTCAGAATAAATTGATGCGCCGCACCTCGGGTCTGCATGTGATTTACAGCATTTCGATTCCGATGGTGCCGAACCACCTGGACAAGCGAGCGCACAAATACCTGCCGATGGTGCGTAAAGCCGCCGAGCAGTATGGTGTCGACGCTTCGTTGATCCTGGCGATTATGCAGACGGAGTCGAGCTTTAACCCCTACGCCGTGAGCCATTCTGATGCGCTGGGTCTGATGCAGGTGGTGCAGCATACCGCCGGTGTTGACGTATTCCGCATGAAGGGTAAATGGGGCAAGCCGAGCCGCAGCTATCTGCTGGATCCGGAGAACAATATCGATGCCGGTACGGCTTATCTGTCACTGTTGCAACGCAGCTATCTGGGCGGCATTCAGGATCCGGTATCACGCCGCTATGCAGTAATCACCGCCTATAACGGTGGTGCAGGCAGCGTGCTGCGCGTCTTCTCCAGCGATAAAGATCGCGCGTTCTCGATGATTAACGGCATGTCACCGGGCAAGGTCTATTCGACCCTGGCGAACCAGCATCCGTCGGCGGAGTCGCGTCGTTATCTGTATAAGGTGAGCACTGCTCAGAAGAGTTATCGGGGATTCTGATCGAAGCCGCTGAAGCGGGGGGTTGTTCGCTGCGCGAACGGGCTTGCGGCGCTGAAGCCGGGGTTTGTTCGCTGCGCGAACGGGCTATGAGCGGGGTTTCGTTCGCCTGATTAGTTGGGCAGTTTCAGACACGCCTCTGCAGGCGACCGACAAGGGGCGCCAGTCGCCGCGCCCCTTGACCCCCGGCTC
>NZ_JANZNP010000018.1:0-92141 GCF_025153065.1 Pantoea sp. XY16
ACAAGAGCAAAAAATGATGGCTGGAGGGGTTGTAATTCTTGCGAAATTTCTTAGCCCACGCCTTGTAAGGCCTGGCATCATGTCAACCGGATCACACTTTTTTTTCTTATTATGATCGGGTGCGTGTTTCTTATTCCGAAATAGAGCCTTAAGAGTCATGAACGCGTTATGAGCGATGAATTTTTTAGGGCGATGTGTTTTTTTACATTTCTAGATTTAAATCTTTCATCTGTCGCTACAGTGAATAGAAGCGCAATACCAAGCATTGTGGTTAAAGCTAAGTTAGCATTTGAATCAGACGCTGTAGGTTTTCTACACCGATACCTGGTTTTGACTCCTGCCAGTTCCCTCAAAATTTCGCATGCGAAATAATTTCGTATCCTTAAGCCAGCATCTGATTAATCAATACAGCTCTCTGCAATTAGTCCGTCAAGAATCTGTGCATCTACATTTTGCATAAACTGGAGAACCACATTAGCCAGCGCCTGTACTGATTCATAGTCGATAGATAGCGCCTCTCCTTTAGTATTGCGACCGTTACGATGCACAATGTCGTGACGGATTTGTACTGCAGGACCAATAATCCTGAGTGATTTTTCCGGAAACTTAGTCATAAGCGTGCTATAGAAAAGGCTTTTTGCCGTGCCAATGTTGTGAAGTGAAAGTGTATTAAGGGCTTTCATTATCTCGTCGTCGATTTCCGAAAGTGCTTTGTATAAATTATTAAGTGAGAAGCTTTGCTCTTTAAAAGGCTTATAGCTGGCCACGAATAACTCTTTAACAGCTGGCCTGTCAAAAATCTCACGCTTCAGAATGTCACCCAAGTATGCCTCCATGGACGTGATGATGTTGGAATAACACATCCTTTGCAGGGAAAGGTTTTCAATCTGCGTGGCTGAAAGGCGCATAGTTTCCTCAAGGGAGAGTCGGCTGAATCTGTGCGGCTCCGTTTCCTGACGCTGTATTTCTTCCAGATCGCGAAAGTCATCCTCCCAGCCACTTTGAATCAATGGCACAATGTTGAGCTCGCACGCCACATCATCAGAACAACACGCTAGCAGGGCCACCTGAAAGTAACTGCTGTCATTGCAGGGAAAATTAAACAGATCAGTGTGCGAGTATTCAGTATACAGGGGGATATCACTTAGCATGGCATTCACGAGAGGGGCTGCGCTGGTTTCGCACCAGTAAGGCATCCCGGAAAAATCGCTAAATCGGCTCATGGTTTTGCTCAGAGATACCGCTTCCGGCAAAGCATCAAGCCAGTCCTGCAGTGAGGTGTCCTTCACTGCATCAAGGAACTGGCGGTAAGCATCACCCCTGACGGATAAACTGCCTGACTCTACATGACTACGTTCACCTTCACAGCTCAAAACCCACTCTGCTGCTTCAATAACAGCAGGAAGGTGCTCATTAAAATGTTGCTCACACGCTGCCAGGTCAAAACCCGCTAGCGTCATACGCCGCCTGATAGAAGCGCCAGAGGCCCGGAAACCAATGAAGGCCTCGTCGGTCAACCTGCCGCATTCATCTCTTTCACAATTTTCTCTGACTCGGTCGCTTCGTTTAAAGAACCAGTTACTATGGTGGTTCTGATAGTCTTCAACGATCAGTCCGTCGATTTCAACACCCACCCATGTAGACATAGAGCTTCCTTTTATAATCTGGCTTGAACAGGGCTTCTGCCGGCAGTCTGCTTGAGATATCGCCTCGACTTACCGATAGTCGCAGTGGATGCATCCATGCTCTTTACTGTTGTCCGGAATCCATGAGCTTAAAAAGTTGCACCGTTCGCAGGCTTCGAGCTCTTCATACACCGACAGGCAGGAGGTGCATAAAAATTTATCCCCGTACTCACACACTGTGTCTAAACTGCTGCATCGTTGGCACCCCGACGGAAAGGGATAGCGCGTACCATTCGCAGGAGGGGTATGGAGTAAATTATACCGGCTCCTTGTGAGGCCGCAGTTCCCGCACTTGAAGTCGAGGTCGATGACGGCGGCTTTCATCTGGTGTGGTGCTTTGCAGCCCGGGCAGCATATTTCAGCGATGGGATTTTTCGCGTGGCAGACCATGCAGTCGTGCAGGATAAGGTGCAAGCCGGGTGCAGGAACCGTATGCGCCAGGGACTGCTGATTGCAGACCGGACACTGGCTGACAGTGACGCCGGTCTGCCTGAACGTCTTCAGCGCGTCCTGCACGGGCGGGTATCTGAATCTCGCCTCGGCGTAAAACGAGTTGCCCCGCAGCATAGCCGTTTCATTAACGCCTAAGCGTAATCTCACCCACTCCCCAAACAAGGGCGCCCAGTCGTCGCGCAGCAGACGGTTCAGTGCAAACCAGGCATCCGCCTGTTCGGCCTGAATCTGTCGCAACTCCTCACCGGATTCTGCATTGTGGTAGAAATGCACCACGCGGTTACGGTGCCGGCGTACCTTATCAAAGATAGCCATAGTGGTCTTATCCAGTGGCTTTTCCAGCACGTCGCCAAGCCGGGCGCAGGCGTCGTCGTAGGTGACCGACTGGAAATCCCCCTCCAGATACTTGCGGCGCTCCAGCTTTTTCCCGCTACAGACGAGAGTCCAGTGCTCATGAACCAGCGGAACCTTAAGCAGAATTTCTACCGCCGTCCAGAAGCTGACGATGGAGAACATTACGTGTCCATCCTCAAGCTCCTCGCGCGCCCGGTTCAGAAAGTTCAACCCGTTGCTCAGCAGGGCTTTGGTATCAGACCCCAGCGGGGAATTGTTTAATTCGCTCATACATTCAGCCTCTTCCTTTATACGTTCGCCCGGAGCAGTTGCAGCGCATCGGCTGTATCCATCGAGAAATGCACCTGATGGCTGGCGGCCACGTCCAGCGCAAACACCTTCGTATAGACCTCGGTTGACTCAAACTTCTCATGCCCCAGCAGCGACTGCAGCACCTTCGGCGGCACGTGGTGATAGAGCATGTGCATCGCGAAACTGTGACGGAACGTATGGGGGGAGACCTCAATGCTTAACCGCACGCCGGCGCGGGCAGCTGCATCGATGGCGCGGTTTATCCAGTTCCGTACCGTGCGATCGGAGACGGTCCAGACCGGCAGGGCGCGGCGCTCGCCGGTATCAGCGTCGGTCTCAAATTCTTCCCGGACGCTGGCGAACAGCCGGCGCATCTCGTCAACGTAAGCCGGATCGGAAAGCGGCACAACACGGTTGGGGCTGGTTCCTCTTCTTGGACGTCCGCTGCCGGCACGCCGCTGCTTAGCCGTGCGGATCACCACGTGGGGAATAGCTTCATTCAGGCGAAAGTCACGCCGCCGCAGCGCCAGGACTTCATTGAGACGTCCGCCGGTGTTCCATAAGGTATTGACCAGCGCATGCTGGGTCCAGTCCGGTATATGGTGAAGCAGGCCGGTGATCTCAGGTGCCAGTAAGTAACGGGGCAGCTCGGTGTATGCGGCGGCCATGGACCGCAGCGCGAGCGCACGACCAAAATCGGGCTGTGCAGCTGGCAGCACGACCTGAGTATTAACGGATGGTAGCGACATAAACCCTCTAAAAAAAATGACAGCGCTACGCAAAATCTGGCGGGATTTACCCCTGCTGCTTTCTCAGAATTCACACAGCGACGTCTGCTCCTAATCTGCCCATTTTCCCCTGTCTGGCGGGCGCGGGCCACCGGAAAAATCCGCTGAGCGGTCCCGCATGATTTTCCGACTTCCGGATATATACCATAAAAAGGAACAAAACAGCAGGCGGGTGACGGGGAGGGCAGATCTCAAAAGGATCCGGTTATGCCTGGATAAGGGACTGCAGATGGTGATCGGACACCGTATGTTGTGGTCGCGACCCTGAATCGCCTCCTGACGCCGGGTTTCCGGTTATGACGGAAAACGGAAAGGGCTGACGCCCGGGCAGAGACGTGCCAGTAGGGAAGAGGGAAGGGAAGAGTGGTCGGGGGTCGGGAGCAGAAACCTGAAAAATGTACGTGCTGATCTGCTATCCGGAATCCTATAATGATGTTTATGGAATCACAAATAATCTGAATATTGATTAAGGCGACAGATAATGTCGTGGCGGATATGGGGACTGCACCTTTTTTACTGAACAGGTATATGAAGAAGTACTGCCCTGACGAAGATTTTCATCAGAAAGTTACCTTATTAAGGACAATAAAGTACCTTTAGGCATAAATAAAAAATCCACTCGGATACTTTTAAATTTGTGCGCGGATAGTTTAAAATTTGAGCACCTGAAAATTAATTTAGAAATTGCAACTATTTTCTAATAATTAATTGACTCGCACCCGGGAAATACATATACTCGATTCTATCAGAGTGGAATGCAAAACCTCACGAGGTTACGTAAAGCACTCCCCGTATTGAATAGCACTAAGGTTGAGAAAACGTGAATGAATGAATAAATGACGGAAAGCTAAGTGCTATGACTTAAGCCTGCCCTGCATCTATATCCCTCGCACGACCTCAGCCACCTTATCAGGTGGTTTTTTATTGCCTGTAAATAAGCATTCAGTCCGAACTCTGTAAAACCTGCCGTTTTTCTCCGCCTGCGCGATCAATGATCACTCAGGAGCCGGGGATCCCCTTGCCGGAATCTGGCATACGGAAAATGGCGTAAACATTAACGATGTACGGAATAAGCGGGGTGAAGTATGAGTGGATAGATAAAAGCAATACCGGTAAGTATCACGTCAACGGACAAATGGTCCTGAGACAGAAATAAATTTTTTAAGTGAGATGAAATATGAATATTTCTAACACGGCAGTACTAAAAACAACCAACCTAAATAAGAGAGGTTTCTATGGGTATAAATATCGAAGACACAAAACATGATAGTTTCAATGTACTAAGTACACTCTGGAACTACGCAGGACTTATCTATACAGCAGCAACTGAGAAGAAATGGTGGCGGCTTATTGCCTTAACTGTTTTGACTGCAGTAATGTTGGCTGTAGTAATCTTTGCGAAACCATTACTTATCACATTCTTTACCAAATGGTTTATCGGTACTTGGGGGTTACCACTAACCGTTAGTAAGGTGGCAGCGAGTTGTGCAGGGAAGTTAATCACTACACAACTTGGCAATGTATTGAAATACTGGGTTCTTAAAATCGATAAATAGTACGCAAATGGTTATTAGTACTTGTTCTCCGGCGGCAACCGGGAACAAGTACATATAGTAACCACACTGATTAGCGAAAGCAAGCCCGGTATAGTTACCCAGCGATATATTCATATAGTTGGGTAGCTGAAAAATAAGATACTTTACAGCACTATTCATGTGTAACATGAATAGTGTTTTGTCATGCATGCGTGCATAATTCATGTGACACATGAATAAGGAAGCTCCCATGCGTATCTCCGAACTGCAGAGAAAGGTGCTCCTAGTTCTCTCAGAGCTTGAAGCCCGGGGTCACGATTCCCCTCTGCCGGTCATGCAGCTACTGAAGCTGCTCAACTCCGCATCAAGCAAAGACATTTATGACACAAATCTGCGTACGTCACTGCATACGCTGCACCGTAACGGGTTGCTTCATAAATACCGTAACGCATCACTGAATCTGGCGTTTTCCCTGACTGAAACCGGCCGCCGGAGAGCCGCCGCGATCCGCTACGAACTGGTGTTATAAAACGCTGATAAATCATTTAAGGAAAACTGTGAACCTTTATCACTACACTGATTTGAATGCTGTTCATTCAATACTGGAAACGCATAAAATTCGGATGACAGACATCCGTTTTCTGAACGACAAAACTGAATATTTAAAGGGTCTCGAAATACTCCAGGAAGCCTCGCATGAGGTATTCCTGCAAACTTCAAAGTATAATGATGAGTTTGCGAATGTGACCGATGGATGGTTAGAAAAAGCTTTTAAAGAGCTATCCGATTTTGAAAACGCCAGTGAAATGTTTTATGTGGCATCCTTTAGCCGTTCATCTGACACCCTGAGTCAATGGCGAAGTTATGGTATGTTTGCCATCGAGTTTGATGGAGAAAAGCTGGCAAATAGAGTGAATACATGGGCTTTAAAAAGAACACAATCGACTAAAAAGACAGTAAACATTGAATTTATTGAATGCCACTATGTTTTACATTTACAAGATGCGATAGAAGAAGCGTTAGATCTAATACGGACTAAGGTTATTGATACAATATATGATTGGTGGCTGCCAAATTCCCCAATTGAACAAAACATGCATCTTTATCGTGACTTGAGAGAAATTATAAGTATGCTGGCCACGACATTTAAGCACTCATCTTTTAGTGAAGAAGAGGAAGTAAGACTAGTCATAAGCGACAATATCGTTTCTGGAAACATTAATTTCCGTACCAAAAATACTATTTTGATCCCCTATTATGAGTTAGACGTTTCAGCCGAAGCTATTTCTGGGGTGAAAATCGGCCCGGTAGAGAATCAAAAAATAACTGAACAATCTCTTTACATGTATAACTTACACAGAGCTGCTAAGTTAGGCGGTGATGCATACCTATTAAATATTGAAACGTCCGACATCCCATACAGAACGCTGTAAAAAGGTTAGTTGTCGGTAAAGTCCGTTTCTCAGGAGAAGGAGAACAATATGGCCATGAAGCTCATCAAAAAAAAGGCTCCACGCGGTGCTCTTAGACGGTGGTTATCTGACGATGAAGAGAACGCTATTAAGAACTTCTATGGCCGTAAACAGGTGCGCAGCGCACAGGAACGGGAACTGGCGGAGAACGTGATTCATGAAATGCGCGAGAAAGAACTCTGGCTGCATTGCAGCTGCGTGGGGGGAGATACGCCAGCACTAAACAATGCCAAACTGAGATATGAAACCCAAACGTTGTTTCTGTCCGGGTTTGGCCATAGCCACGATCTATCCTGTCCCATGCACAGGGTCTTTAAGGGTGACGAGGATACTACCGGTTCAGGAACCCGTAAAAACGCTGGGAGCAAGCGATTAAACTATCGTGATTTTTTACCAAAAGATGAGTCAGAGACGACTATTAAGGCGCCAGGCAGCGCAGGATTTACTGGTCAGGATAGAACCAGGCGAAAACGCCGGCCACGAGTTGCACGTTTACTTCTGACGCTGATTGAAGATGCCGGGCTGAATACTTTCAGCCCGATCAGCCCGCTGCCTAATCGGGCACCCAGAACATGGCTTGCCGCTCTCGCAGCCTCGGCAAATGCTCAAGAATTTGTGCGCGGGCGCAGGCTTTCGGAAATCGTACGGTTTCAGCCGACCATGGGCGAGCTTGCCCAGGAAAAATTAATGCTTGAACTGGAACGTACGGATGCCAACTGGCCGGCAGGAAAAGCCCGGGTGTTTTATCAGATATTTATGTCGGAGCTGGTCAGCCGTGAACATGTTACGTTCGCCTGGAAAGATGGGGAACGCAGGTTTTCTCCGGAGAAGGGTGTCAGTATCAATGGGGAATCACAGGAAGGCGTGAGGCCACCTTACTGGGTCATACTGGCCTTCAAACGCTCAGCTGAAGGTAGCGTGATATGCAGCGAAGGGTATGCGCACGCACTATTCAGACGTAACTGCCCTGTCCCGGTAGACAGTGACCTTGAGAGGCAGACGATGGAAGGTATTGCTGAAGTGGCCAGCTGGCTAAAAGGCGGAGCAGACGTACTCACCCTCATAAAACCCCTGTTTGATATTGAGGTAGAGATGGAGGGAGAGAAAGGCTTTGTGCTGCCGGATTTTATTATTCAGGCCAAATTGCCGGATGGCCGGGAACATGCCGTAGTGGTAGAGACGATGGGATATACCGATGATGAGTACTGCGAACGTAAAGCCGAACAGCATAAAGGGATGCGCACACTTGGAACCCTTCAGACGGATCCTCCGCGCTGGCCACATGAAGTCACTAAGCCTTTTACCAACCATTTGTATGGTGTAATCAAAAATCTATAAAGATTACCGGATGCTCTTCTGGCGGCTGTAACAGGCCGCAACTGCCTTATAACGAGATTTGCTTATCGGCAAAAGTGCATGCCCCATACGTACATAGTCCCGCAACATACAGTATGACAATCACTATCACACCTGACGAGAACCCATTAAATCACTATTTTTTATCCAGCCAAAATGGCTGGGAGAAATTACTATAAAAATATCTATTTCAGTTTTCATAGTTTCCCTATCTCATCATTAAACTCGCTGGCATTATCGCGCCCATAAATAAAGACTTCCGATATTACATCTGCATAGGCATTTATAATCACTCTGTTCTTTTTTTATCTTCCCCCCGCCAGACATCCACAAAGAAACAGCTAACTTATTTTTACTTGTTGCGTTTCATTTAACCAATCAAAAATAAAATCATTCGCTTTTATTCTTCCCTTACAAATAATATACTATACGCTTTCTTTTTCATTACATAGTGCGCTTCATGCCAAATAAAATCTTCACAGATAACTATCGTAAAGACATTGATGGACTCAGAGCATTAGCTGTCGTTCTTGTCATTCTTTTCCATGCCGGAATTAGTCAGATAGCTTCCGGATTTATAGGAGTCGATATTTTCTTTGCGATTTCTGGTTTTTTGATAACAGGAATTATCGTAAAACAACGAGAGAAGGGTACATTCAGCCTGGCGAACTTCTTCGTGCACCGACTCTGGCGCATACAGCCAGCTTTTATCGTCATGTCACTTGCGACGCTGATAGCAACATTCTGCTTGTATCTTCCTGATGATTTCCTGGCATTCCTGCACAGTAGTTACTATAACGCTTTACTGCTTTCAAATCAGTTCTTTGCACGTCAGAGTGCCGCGTATGCTTCGCCCGCTGCCGATCTGTTTCCTTTACTACACACCTGGTCTCTGGCAATAGAGTGGCAGTGGTATCTGTTTCTCCCGCTGGGGATTTTACTGACGGGTGCCACCTTACGGCTGAAGTCGATTCAAACGGTGATCACCAGCCCGGCGAATGTTCTTGCCGCGGTATGGTTTGTCCTGACGCCGCTGGCAGCCGCGCTGGCGCTGATTTTGGCCAGCAGAGAGGCAGATGCTGCTTATTATTCTCTACTGACACGTATATTCGAATTCATGGTGGGGGGAGCTGCATTTTTTCTGACGCGCTACGTTCGCTCAGTCCCTTCAGCTCTCTCTAACGGTGCAGGCATTTTATCGCTTGCGGTGTTGCTTTATATCGCTATTCACCCTGACGTCATCGGATTCTATCCAAATCTCTATGCATTGCTGGTCGTCACTGCTTCAGCTTTAATCATGTTTATCGGTACATACGGGAACAGCATTGCATCAAAGTTACTTAGACTGTCACCCGTCGCATTCACGGGCAGGATATCTTATTCGTTATATCTTTGGCACTGGCCCGTTCTGGCCATCGCGCGCTACCTAGGTTACGACCTGGCTGGCTACACGCTTCTTTTATGCATAGCACTGACGGTACTGCTGTCGCTGATTAGCTATTATCTCGTGGAACAGCCGTGCAGACGGTTACGGTGGTCTCTGAAATATACGATTCCCCTGCTTATCATCGTCCCGATAATTATCTTCAACGCTGCGTTCAAATATGCTGAAAACCGTAACGGCATGCCTGGACGATTCGGTAATGAATACGATCGAGTGGCTCACAATATCAGTACTGGATTAGCTCATGCCGGACACCGGCCAGACTGTCTGGATGGATCTCAGAATGCGGACAAATGCATGTTCGGGGATCTCAAAGGTCAGAAAACAGCCCTGCTGATCGGCGATTCTCACTCAAACCACTTCTGGGGGTTCTTCGATGTGCTCGCGCAGGACGCTCATATCCGCATGACTGCGTTAAGTACAGCGCTGTGTTTAGCACTGCCGGATACATACCTCTATGACTGGTGGTCATTCCGAAACCAGACATTTGATAAGTGTCATGAAAACACGGCTAAATATTATGCGCTGATCGCTAAAAATCATTATGACTACGTCGTTCTTGGCCAGGTCTGGGAATGGTACGTAAGTGGTCCTCATGTCATTAACCATCCAGGTGATGAGCGCTCTGATGCACTGACTAAAGAACGTTTCAACGTTGCCATACGGCAGGCATTGAAAGTGATAATCGCATCAGGATCACGACCGGTGATAATAAGAACCGTTGCTCCTATGCCCGTTAAGTATCAGTCATGTATCCGTCACCATGTCATCTTCAGGGAGCCTTATCGTCAGGATGAATGCGATAACCTGAACCCGCAGAGTCCTGAAAAAGATTGGACGCTGCCGCTGTTCGACCAGCTGCAGAAAGAGTTCCCAACACTGATTGTGATAGACCCTAAGAAAGTGCAGTGCGAAAACGGCTATTGCATTACCGCACTGAACGGTACCCCGATTTATCGTGACGTTGGCCACCTTAATGATTTTGCTTCCTATAATTTTGGTCAGGAATACTTGCGGAAATTTGGAAATCCTCTGAAATAAAAGAGGGCCTCTTAGAGGCCCTCTTTTTTGTCTATAAGTGCCAGTTAAGTTTAGCTTCTTCAGATGGAAACGATACAGTTAGTTCTTTAGGTGCAGCCCACTCAATCAAAGAATAATTGCCATAGCCTTTAATTGTAGGTATTTTAAATATATACATTCTTCTTTCGAAATCCAACTCAAGCGAGTCAGGATAAACTTGATATGTGTTATATATAGCAGACATCATCTGGTGAATTAAATCATCTTCGCAAGTGAATGCCATTGCACATTTAAGTGGCAACTTCCAACAATTATCGTCATGTTTAAATTCTACGATTGCCGAATTAGCATGATTAGGAATGAATTTTTTCTTCCCGGATATTTCGTCAATAAAACCAGCAGGTTTTATAAGATTAAAACCCCACCGATGATCAGTGGCATTTTTTTTAAAAAAATTATGATCTAAAAATGTTGAGGAATCACTTTCATCTACATCAAGCTTAAAATGCAATCCCGGCCATTCTTTTTCACAATCTTTAATAAGCTCACCTGGCAGAAAAATATCATGATGATTTCCGTAACGTATAACATAGAGAGAATCATCTTTTACTATTGCATATATTAGATCATCACCTATCCCACCACCTTTAGTTGCGCGTAAGTGGATGTGAAAGATATCGCAAGAAAAGAGAAGATAATCTGAATCATACCATTTTCTCGTTCTTTTGCTAACGTAACCATTAATATCCTCTCCTTTCTCAATGCGAGACTTGAGTAAATTCCACTTTGGATTTTCCGACAATTTCAGTTCAGTTTCTTTTGAAGCTAAAACATTTCTCTGTAAAGGCGGAATACGCCTATGTTTAAGGCAAATATAAACAAGAGGGAATAGGCGTTCAGAAACATCGAGTGAATTAACATAATCAACCCCGAACTCTTGTTCAAGCTTCCTCTGATACAACCTTGTATAGCAATTATAGTTAACTGAAATCATTCTAACTTTCCTTAAAAAAACAGCTGCTTTCTCCACCCAAATTATTTCCGCTTGTCTTTTAAATTTACTTTATTTTTGGAATATCTTTTAGTCTCGTTGTATACCGCGGCGACAACATTTCACGTTTCATCTGCCACAAACTATCGCGATCACCCTGACCGGCGAACCACACCTTTCCTTTTCCTGAGCGATTAATTCCGTCCAGTGCGGCCATTAGCGCATCAGCGTTCGCGCGCGGCTGCTGCTCGCTGAACATGTCGAACTGAGCCACGCCTGACTGGTAGAAATCACCCAGCATGACGCCAGCTTTAGCGTACCGGTAGCCTTCCCGCCAGATAGTACTGAGCCCGCGAAGCGCAGACTCAATAATATCCCGCGTATCATTGGTCGGATAGTCACAGATGCGGGAAGCGATGTTCGAATACTGCGGCTCGTCACCGTGACGACTGGTGGCGATGGAGACGCTTATATGGCGACAGCGCGAATTCTGCTCCCTGAGTTTTTCCGCCGCGCGCGTGGCATACAGCACCACGGCCTGCTGCATTTCCTCCAGCTGTGTAACGCGCTGGCCAAAAGAACGTGAGTTAACTATCTGCTGCTTAGGCGGAGGTGCGTCTTCAAGTGCCAGGCAGGATTCGCCGTTGAGTTCACGCGCGGTGCGCTCGACAATCACGTCAAAGTTCTTGCGTATCATACTGACGTTGCTGTCTGCGAGTTGCAGGGCCGTGGTGATTCCCAGCTGGTTCATGCGCAGGCTGATCCGCCGGCCAATCCCCCAGATATCACTGACGTCAGTCAGATGCAGAAGTTTACGTTGCCTGCTTTTGTCAGACAGATCCACAACACCGTTCGTCTGGGTCCATTTTTTTGCCGCATGGTTGGCCAGTTTGGCCAGCGTTTTAGTTGGCCCGAACCCCACGCCGATTATCAGCCCGGTTTCCTTCCGGATACGTTCGCGCATCTGCTGCCCGAACGTCTCAAGCGGGATAAGCCTGCCAATCCCGGTAACGTCCAGGAAAGACTCATCGATGGAATAGACTTCCTGTCCCGCGGCCATCTCGCCCAGTATGGCCATCATGCGCGCTGACATGTCGCCGTTTATGTGGAATACAGATTCAACAGCTTAATTAATAACCGTCTCAGAGCACACGTGCTTTAGGAATGTCTGACCAGCGCGTGGTCCAGGCAGGGCTAAGCATTTCACGCTTCATTTTCCATTCCATGCTAATCCCCTGTCCGGCAAACCACACATTTCCCAGTCCTGACTGGTTAATGCCGTCCAATACCTTCATCAGCTGTGCGCTGTTAGCCCGTGGCCGATTATCGTCAAACAGATTTAGCTGGCTTACGCCGTTCGGCGTGAAGTTATCAAGCATAATGCCGGCTTTCATGTACCGGCGCCCCTCAAGCCAGATACGATCGAGTGACCGCATCGCAGACTCAATGATGTCCCGCGTGTCCTGTGTTGGTAGTGTCAGCTTCTCACCGGTGCTGTTTCCGTAAAACATCTCACCGCTTGCATGTGGTGACGTCCGGATAAACACGCAGATGTTGCGAGAGTACTGACATTCCCCGCGCAGCTTTTCCGCTGCACGTGCAGCATACTGACACAGTGCCTGCTGCATGGCTGTTTTTGTAGTAATGCGCTCTCCGAAGCTGCGGCTACAGACTATCTGCTGTTTTGCCGGCGGAAGCTCTTCCGGATAGATGGCGGCGTAAGCAGGATTCATTGGCAGCAGTGCCACCCTCGGGATCAGCTGCAGGCGCTTAACTGTGAACTCACCGCCAACCTCGGCAATGACGATGTCGCCATGCGTGGGTGGCTCCGCGCGATCGACCACCATAACATCACCGTCATAAAGCCCCAGCTCCTGCATGCTGTTGCCACTGGCCCGTACGAAGAATGTGGACGCCCGTCTGCGAATACAGAGTTCATTCAGGTCCAGCTCTTTCTCTACATAATCCTGAGCAGGGGAGGGAAAGCCGGCTGAGCAGGGATCTGCGTACAGCGGTACCTTTACCTTTGGGGTAAAAATCGGCGGCCATAACAGTGTCAGACCCTGAGCGTAACAGACCGCTTTCATAACGCGGCGTCCCGGAGGTGCTGCCGTGTACGGATTAGAAAAAAAAATGTAAAGCACATAAAAATCCCCCTTTAAATTATACTGGTTATATGAACAGTATTATTGAGTCAGGAATTTCTGGCAAGAGGAAGCGAAACGGTTATGGCTAAAGCTGTTGTCAGAGCGCTGGAATTTTACCGAAATGCTGAGCTATGGCCGCTTTATATGCTCTGCCACTGCAGCCGGATTAGCAGGGTATAAAAGGCTTTCTTTTTGAGCGCAGCACTTTTATGGCGGGAAGAGGCTTGACCATTCAGTCCGCTTTAAATTATATTTCCATTATTCTGGAAATATAGATTTGGTGATGATGTGGACATACAAAATGCTGCGGCTGCTCTCAGGGAACTGGGACACGTGACGCGACTGGGAATTTACCGTGAACTGGTGAAAGCCGGGCCAGAAGGACTGCCCGTGGGTGACATCCAGAAAAGACTGGCTATTCCTGCCTCCACGCTCAGCCATCATCTTTCAGCGCTGATGTCCGCTGGACTCATAAGCCAGGAACGGCAGAGTCGTACCTTGTTCTGCAGACCTTGCTATGCGCAGCTTGAGCAGCTGATGGCTTTTCTCACTGAAGAGTGCTGCGCCGGTGGCAGTAGCTGCAGCCTGTCTGCCGAGATTTCCCATAAAGAGACTCCATTGTGAATAACGTGAATGATGCCCTGAACAATATCGATCTGACACTCCTGGATACGCCCCTTTCGGAAGAGAAATTAAAGGCCGAAGAGGTGGCGCATCCGCCCCGCATACTGATGCTCTACGGTTCGCTTCGGGAGCGCTCTTACAGCCGACTCACCACGGAAGAGGCCGCACGGCTGCTGACGGCCATGGGCGCGGAGGTGAAGTTATTCTATCCGTCCGGCCTGCCGCTGCCGGATGATGCACCTGAGACGCATCCGAAGGTCGCAGAGCTGCGCGAGCTGGTACTCTGGTCTGAAGGGATGGTCTGGTGCTCTCCTGAGCGTCACGGTGCCATGACCGGCATCATGAAGACGCAGATTGACTGGATACCGCTGACGTCCGGGGCGGTCCGGCCCTCGCAGGGGAAAACCCTTGCTGTCATGCAGGTCAGCGGAGGCTCACAGTCTTTCAACGCCGTAAACCAGATGCGTATTCTTGGGCGCTGGATGCGGATGATCACTATCCCGAACCAGTCATCCGTTGCAAAAGCCTGGGCCGAGTTTGATGAGGACGGCCGCATGAAGCCTTCTCCGTATTATGACCGCATAGTGGACGTCATGGAGGAACTGATGAAGTTCACCCTGCTGACGCGCGGTCGTAATGGTTATCTCACCGACCGCTACAGCGAAAGGAAGGAGAGTGCTGCGCAGCTCTCTGAGCGGGTAAACCAGCGCAGCATATAAAAAAGCCGGCATCTGCCGGCTTTTTCACATTTTTCCTGTCACAGCCAAGGGAAACATCAGTGGCTGACGCGATTCCCTTGCTCATCAATGACTGCTTCGCCGTCCTCTTTGGTAAACGCTCCCTTCTGCGGGTCCGGCAGTATGTCCAGAACCACTTCGGAGGGGCGGCAGAGCTTCGTTCCCAGCGGCGTCACCACCACCGGACGATTAATGAGGATCGGATGAGCCAGCATCGCATCGAGCAGTTCTTCATCGCTGAACCGGTCTTCAGCCAGGCCGAGCTGCTCGTAGGGATCGGTATTTTTACGCAGCAGGGCACGCACGCTAATGCCCATGTCCGTAATCAGCTTTTTCAGCTCGTCGCGCGACGGCGGTGTTTCCAGATACAGAATCACCGTGGGCTCGGTGCCGCTGTTGCGGATAAGCGCCAGGGTATTGCGGGACGTCCCGCAGGCCGGATTGTGATAAATGGTAATGTCAGTCATGAGCGTTACTCCATAAAGGCGCTGCACAGGCACAGCTCCGGGGTTAAGGTTAAACAGACAGGCGCAGGGCCAGCGCAGCCAGCGTCACAAACAGTACCGGCAGGGTCATCACGATGCCCACGCGGAAGTAGTAGCCCCAGCTGACGGTAATGTTTTTCTGTGCCAGGACGTGCAGCCACAGCAGGGTAGCGAGGCTACCGATAGGGGTGATTTTCGGACCGAGGTCGCAGCCGATGATGTTGGCGTAAATCATCGCCTCCTTCACCACGCCCTGAGCGGTGCTGCCGTCAATGGAGAGCGCGCCAACCAGCACGGTAGGCATGTTGTTCATGACTGATGAAAGCGCCGCCGTCAGAAAGCCGGTGCCGAGCGTTGCGCCCCAGACGCCATGCTCTGCAAACCGGTTCAGGGCGGCAGAAAGGTAATCAGTTAGCCCGGCATTGCGTAGTCCGTATACCACCAGGTACATGCCCAGCGAGAAGATAACGATCTGCCAGGGCGCACCTTTCAGTACCTTTCCGGTATCAATCACATTGCCTTTCCGGGCTACCAGCCAGAGAATAAACGCCGCCACCGCGGCCACAAGGCTGACCGGCACGCCGAGTGGTTCGAGGGCAAAGAAGCCGATCAGCAGCAGGATGAGAACAATCCAGCCGGTTTTAAAGGTACGCGCATCGCGAATGGCCTCACGCGGCGCCTTCAGCTTCGCCAGGTCGTAAGTGTCCGGGATGTCCCTGCGGAAAAACAGGTGCAGCATCACCAGCGTGGCGGCCACGGACGCGATATTCACCGGCACCATCACCGAGGCATACTCGCTGAAACCCAGTTTAAAGAAGTCTGCCGTGACGATGTTGACCAGGTTTGACACGATGAGCGGCAGGCTGGAGGTATCGGCGATAAACCCGGCCGCCATCACAAACGCCAGCGTGGCCCCGGGGCTGAAGCCCAGCGCCAGCAGCATGGCGATAACGATCGGCGTCAGAATTAGCGCGGCTCCGTCATTGGCAAACAGCGCCGCCACTGCCGCACCCAGCAGAACGATATACGTGAACAGCAGCCGGCCCCTGCCGCCTCCCCAGCGGGAAACGTGCAGCGCGGCCCATTCAAAAAAGCCGGACTCATCGAGCAGCAGGCTGATAATGATGACCGCAATAAACGTGGCCGTGGCGTTCCAGACAATCTGCCAGACCACCGGAATATCCCCGATTTGTACTACGCCGGTCAGCAACGCCAGCGCGGCGCCGATAACGGCACTCCAGCCAATACTGAGTCCTTTCGGCTGCCAGATAACCAGTACCAGCGTCAGAATAAAAATCGCACCCGCCAGAAACATACCCTCTCCTTCTTAATTATAACTGCCCGTTGAAGCGGGCTGCTAACTGTACCCTGTAAATATATGCGTTTAATCGAATGTGTTTAGATAAAATTTTTACATGCAGACAGCTTTGCCGTTGGTGGTTGCGTTATCACGCTCAGCCTGCTGACTGAGATGAAGAATTTCATCCCGCTGACACAGATATGCCTGCTCAATGACCGCTGCTGCCCACGCAGGCATGTGTGGCGATAACCGGTAATGGATCCACTTGCCGTCGCGCCTGTCGATAAGCAGTCCACTCTCTCTGAGCAGGGCCAGGTGCCGCGATATTTTTGGCTGTGTTTCTTTCAGGATAGATACAAGCTCGCAGACGCAAAGCTCCCCTTTTTCGCGCAACAACAGCACCAGGCTGAGCCGGGTTTCGTCAGAAAGATTCTTAAAAAGTTGCAGGGGCAGAAGTGACGGCATAATTTCTCCTTCGTGGCGGACAGCAACAAGTCTCGTCTGCTGCAGACGAAAGGTCAACTTTATATTTATAAATTCATATATGTTTTGACGTGCTTACAGGCTTTTCAGTACAGCTTAATGAGGGAATAGCGGTTAAACGATATCACACAGATTTTAACGGCAGCACACTTTCAGCTGCCTTAATGGTCGGGCATGACGAAGTAACATCACAAAAAAAGCCTGTTTCTTTAGTGAACCGTTCTACTTATGGCAGAAAGCAGCATCAGTAAGAGTGTCTTCCGGCCAGATGACCTGCAGTGATAACCGGCACGATATCCTCAGGCTCTTCTGCCTGCTCCAGTTCGCGCAGAATACCGCAGTCCCGTGTTGCCCGGTTGGCATTGCAGTGGCTGTGGAGCTCAAATAGTTGTTTTTCCAGCATATTCAGTTCACGAATACGGGCCTGAACGTGGTTCAGATGTTCATTTATCAGGGCATTAACCGTACCGCAGTCTGCGTCTGGCTGGCTGCGCGCCTGCAGCAACACCCGGATTTCTTCATGGGTCATATCGAGCGCCCGGCAGCGCCGGATAAACATAAGCCTTTCGAGATGTGCGCTATCGTAATGGCGGTAGTTATTAGTCTGGTCCCGCAATGCGGCCTGCAGAAGCCCCTCTCGCTCATAATAACGTACCGTCTCTACAGGACATCCCGCCTGGCGGGCCAGTTCACCAATTTTCATATCACACCTCTTCTGAGCTTGACCCTGTAGTTACATCAGGGTCTTTAATGCCAGTATACGTTATGAACGGGATAAAAAAATGAGTGACTGCTGCAGTAATAAAAAATGTGGATCAGCCGCAACCGGAGAGGAGGCGTCTGTTAAAAATACCGCCACTGCCCCGACTGAGGCTTCAGGGAAAATGCCACCAAAAACGACTCAGACCACACCGGCCTGTTGCAGCACCGGGAGCTGCTGCTCAACGGACGGACTGAGCCAGATGTCCGAACCGGTTGCAGAGCTTCCCCGCAACGATGACGTTCAGACGCGTCTGCGCATCATGCAGATGGACTGCCCGACGGAGGAGACGCTCCTCCGAAAAAAACTGGCAAAATTACCTGCCGTCAGCAATCTTGAATTCAATCTGATACAGAGGGTGCTTACCGTGACCCATACACCGCAGGCGCTGGAACCGGTTCTGCAGGCGGTGCGCTCGCTGGGTTTTGACCCGGAACCGATTGATAAAGCAATGCAGCCTGAAGGCAGCTGCTGCTCGCCTGCCCCTGTCACATTCGGTGAGCTGCAGACGCAGCAGGTGACCGCTGACGGGGTGCGTACCAGTATCAGGATCATGCAGATGGACTGCCCGGTTGAAGAGGGCATGATCCGTAAAAAGCTGGACGGCATGTCAGCCGTCAAGGAACTGGATTTCAATCTTATGCAGCGTGTACTGACGGTGGTTCACGCACCGGATACGCTGGAGCCGGTTCTGGCCGCCATTCGTTCTCTGGGCTTTGAACCTGAACTTCCTGACAGTAATGGCCGGCACGCGGTCACTGAGGAAAAGAAAAAACACTGGTGGCCGCTCGCGCTTGCCGGTGTGGCGGCAATCGCCGCCGAAGCCATGCACTGGGCGGGCATGCCGGAATGGCTGGAAGCGGCTCTTGCTCTGGCTGCCGTTGCGGCCTGTGGCCTGTCCACGTACAAAAAAGGCTGGATTGCTCTTCGCAACGGCAACCTGAATATCAACGCCCTGATGAGTATTGCCGTCACCGGGGCGCTGGCGCTCGGACAGTGGCCTGAAGCCGCCATGGTAATGGTGCTGTTCACGATTGCGGAACTGATTGAAGCGAAATCTCTTGATCGCGCCCGCAATGCCATCGGCTCTCTGATGAAGCTGACGCCTGAAACGGCCACGGTTCAGCAACCGGACGGCTCCTGGAAAGAAACTGAGGCCAGGTCTGTATCCCTTAACAGCGTGGTCAGGGTAAAACCGGGCGAGCGTATCGCTCTCGACGGCACGGTGGTCCGGGGCAGGACCGCCATTAATCAGGCACCTATTACCGGCGAAAGTCTGCCGGTGGATAAAGGGGAAGGTGACCCGGTCTTCGCCGGGACGGTCAACGGCTCCGGTGGCTTTGAGTACCGTGTAACGGCCGCTGCCGGAAATACCACGCTGGCGCGTATCATTCATGCCGTGGAGGAAGCGCAGGGGGCAAAAGCCCCTACGCAGCGCTTTGTTGATCGCTTTGCACAAATTTATACCCCTGTGGTGTTTGCTATTGCCGTCGCAGTTGCCGTTCTCCCACCGCTGATTGCAGGTGAAAGCTGGCAGGAGTGGATTTACAAGGCGCTGGTGATGCTGGTTATCGCCTGCCCCTGTGCGCTGGTCATTTCCACGCCAGTGACCATTGTCAGTGGCCTGACGGCAGCAGCCCGCCGGGGGATATTGATCAAGGGCGGCGTTTATCTTGAAGAAGGCCGAAAGCTGAAGTGGCTGGCGCTCGACAAGACCGGCACCCTGACGCACGGTAAGCCGGTACAGACGGATGTGATTATCTATACCGGGGTGGCAGAAGATGAGGGGCGCAGTCTGGCTGTGAGCCTGGCAGGTTACTCCGATCATCCGGTTTCGCAGGCTGTATCGGCGGCATCAGATGGCATTCAGCGTTATGAAGTGGAAAACTTTGAGGCTCTGCCAGGCCGCGGCGTGCGCGGCGTCATCAACGGTCAAACCTACAGTCTGGGCAATCTGAGGCTGGCTGAAGAAACGGTGCGCTGTCCGGAAGCGGTCAGGGCTGCACTAACGGAACTGGAGACTGGGGGTAAAACGGTCATCATGCTCTGTGACACTCATCAGGTGCTAGGGCTGTTTGCGGTGGCTGATACGGTGAAGGAAAGCAGCCGCGAGGCGATAAGTCAGTTGCATAGTCTGGGTGTTAAAACGCTCATGCTGACCGGAGACAATGCGCACACTGCGCAGGCCATTGCCGGTCAGGTTGGTATCGATGAGGCGCGGGGGGATCAACTGCCGGAAGATAAACTGCGTGCTGTAGAAACATTTACGGCGCAGGGCACGACCGGCATGGTGGGCGACGGCATCAATGATGCACCGGCGCTGGCCCGCGCCGATATCGGCTTTGCCATGGGTGCAATGGGCACGGATACCGCCATCGAGACTGCCGATGTGGCCCTCATGGATGATGATTTGCGTAAAATTCCGGCTTTTGTCCGACTCTCCCGGCAGACGTATAACATTCTGGTTCAGAATATCGTTATGGCTATTGGGATCAAGGCAGTGTTCCTGGCCCTGACCATTGCAGGTATGGGGACCATGTGGATGGCGGTATTCGCGGATGTGGGAGCAAGCCTGCTTGTTGTAGCAAACGGCCTGCGCCTGTTGCGTAATTAGCAGGGCTGCTGCCTATCGGATTAGGGCGGGCAGTGACAGGAGACGTAGTTGGCTTATATTGTCTGCGTTATGCTACCAAGGTCGGCTCTGAAAAAGAGAGGGACAGCATCACTGACACCGCTCTTTTCATAATGGCCATAGTGCAGTTTTGATACCTATCCTGATATAAAGGCCCTCTCTGACAGAGGGCCTTTTGATATCATAATATCCTTGCTTTATGCCTACGCAGCCAGATTAATTTGTAGGCAGCAGGAATAATGAACAGTGATAGAAGCGGAGCTGTGATCATCCCCCCAATCATGGGTGCTGCAATCCGACTCATGACTTCTGAGCCTGCTCCCGTTCCCCAGAGAATGGGTAGCAGACCCGCAATGATCACTGCCACGGTCATGGCTTTTGGCCGGACACGCAGAACTGCACCATGGTAGAGGGCTTCATCAAGACTTTCAGATGTGAATGTCTCGCGGTGGGACAATTCCGGGTGTGCTTCAATGGCATGACGCAGATACATCAGCATGACCACTCCAAATTCTGCCGCCACCCCAGCCAGGGCGATAAATCCGGTTCCGGTCGCCACAGACATGTGGAAGTCCTGCCAGTAGAGGAACCATATTCCTCCGACCAGGGCAAACGGAAGACTCATCAGGATCAGCAGGGCTTCATCAGCCCGGCGGAAGGCGAGGTATAACAGAATGAAAATGATCATCACCGTCATCGGTACCATCAGTTTCAGTTTCTTGTTGGCGTGCTCAAGTAACTCAAATTGACCGGAGAATGACACACTGGTACCCGGTCTAAGTTTCACTTTCTTGCTGATGGCCGTCTTAATATCGTTTACCACCGAAACCATATCCCTGCCGCGCGCATCAATATAAATCCAGCTGGCAGGTCGGGCATTTTCCGTTTTCAGCATGGTTGGTCCGGAAACGACCTTAACGTCAGTCACATCCCCCAGCGTGATTTGCTGCTTCATCGGTGTCAGGATCGGCATCTGTTTCAGCGCCTGCGGACTGTTCCGGTAATCCTGCGGGTAGCGGATATTAATCGGATACCGGGCCACGCCCTCAACCGTTTCCCCAACCGTCGCGCCGCCGATAGCTGAGGAGACGAACAGCTGGACATCACCCACCGTCATCCCGTAGCGGGAGGCTTTTTCACGGTTAATATCGATGTCAATGTAGCGCCCGCCCTCCAGTCGCTCAGCCAGAGCAGATACCACACCCGGCACGGTTTTGGCTACCGCCTCAATACTCTGCGCCGTTGCATCGATATCGGACAGAACAGTACCTGACACCTTGATACCTATCGGACTTTTGATCCCGGTAGAGAGCATATCAATACGGTTACGAATGGGGGGCACCCAGAGGTTAGCCAGTCCGGGTAAACGGACCGTTTGATCGAGTTCGTCAATAATCTTGTCAATCGTCATGCCGGGCCGCCACTGATCCTCTGGTTTGAGCTGGATTGTGGTTTCCATCATTTCGAGCGGCGCGGAATCCGTCGCGGTCTCGGCCTTCCCGGTCTTGCCAAAAACAGAAACTACTTCAGGTACGGTTTTGATGAGCTTATCCGTGGTCTGTAAGAGCGCAGCGGCCTCTGCCGGCGATACGCCCGGCAATGTTGAGGGCATATACAACAGGTCGCCCTCATTTATCTTCGGCAAAAACTCGCCGCCCACCTGACTCAGGGGCCAGATAACCGTGAAGATGGATAAGGTCGCAACCAGCAGGGTTGTTTTTGGCCAGTGAAGTACTCGCAGCAGCAAAGGATGATACGCTTTGATCAGCAGCCGGTTCAGGGGATTGCTGGTCTCGGCAGGAATTTTCCCCCGGATCCAGAATCCCATCAGAATCGGGATGACGATGATGGCCAGCGCGGCCGCGCCCGCCATGGAGTAGGTTTTCGTAAAGGCCAGCGGACCAAACAGACGACCTTCCTGTCCTTCAAGGGTAAAAATAGGAATAAAGGACAGGGTAATGATCAGCAGACTGATAAACAGCGCGGGTCCCACTTCAACGGAGGCATCGGTGATAACCTTCCAGCGCGTTGCGTTGTCAATCTGCTCATCCGGATGCTGATGATCCCACTCTTCCAGCCGTTTATGCGCATTTTCAATCATCACGATGGCGGCATCTACCATCGCCCCTACTGCAATGGCGATCCCTCCCAGCGACATTATATTGGCGTTCAGCCCCTGGAAATGCATGACAATAAAGGCGATACACAGACCAAGGGGCAGAGAAATGATCGCCACCAGGGCAGAACGAACATGCCACAGGAACAGGGCGCAGACGATGGCCACCACGATAAACTCTTCCAGGAGTTTGTAGCTGAGGTTGTCAATGGCCCGGTCAATTAACTGGCTGCGATCGTAGGTACTCACAATATCAACGCCCTCAGGCAAACTTGCCTTCAGGGTCTCCAGTTTATCTTTCACTGCCGTGATAACGTCGCGCGCATTTTTACCCGACCGCAGGATCACGACGCCGCCGGCGACTTCTCCCTGACCGTTAAGCTCTGCTATACCACGCCGCATTTCAGGCCCGGTCTGCACGCGGGCCACGTCCCGCAGATAAATCGGTACACCGTTTTCTCCGGTTTTCAGGACGATGTTATTGAAATCGTCTATGGACTGGAGGTAACCGCTGGCCCGGACCATGTACTCCGCTTCGGCGATTTCAACGGATGAGCCACCGGCTTCCTGATTAGATGACTCAAGGGCCTGTTTTACTTCAGGCAGGCTGATACTGTACTGGGTTAGTTTCTCCGGGTTAACCTGGATTTGGTACTGCTTGACCACACCGCCTACTGATGCCACTTCCGCGACGTTAGGGATAGTTTTCAGTTCAAATTTCAGGAACCAGTCCTGCAGGGAGCGCAGTTCGGAAAGGTCGTGTTTGCCGCTGTGATCAACCAGAGCATATTCAAATATCCAGCCTACACCTGTGGCATCAGGCCCGATTTCCGAGCTTACACCGGCAGGCAGTTTCCCCTGAACCTGATTTAGGTATTCCAGCACACGCGAGCGGGCCCAGTACAGATCGGTCCCGTCCTCAAAAATGACATAAACGTAGGAATCGCCAAACTGGGAAAAACCGCGCACGGTCTTGGCACCGGGTACCGACAGCATGGTGGTCGTGAGCGGATACGTAACCTGGTTTTCAACAATCTGCGGAGCCTGACCAGGATAGCTGGTTTTGATAATCACCTGTACATCGGACAGATCGGGTAGCGCATCCACAGGGGTGTTGATGATAGTCCAGGTGCCCCAGACACTGAGAAACAGAGCGGCCATCATAACGAGGAAACGGTTGGCAACCGATCGCCGTATAATCCATTCAATCATCGTCGTCTCCTCAATGACCGGAATGTGTATTTGCAGACGGAGCGGACATTGCCGGCATTGTGCCGTCCGTTGTTTCCGGATGACGCATACGTTCCAGTGCGCCCGTAATGTTGGCTTCGGAGTCAATCAGGAACATGCCGCTGACTACTACCGTATCACCTTCATTGAGACCGGTGCCGATACCGGACTGTTGCTGAGATTCGTGGAGAACATGGACCCTTTTTGGCACAAACCGACCTTCTGCATCGACAGTAATCACGCGCTGTTCTTTACCGGTGTCAATAACGGCCTGGGACGGGATCAGCAACATTTCCTGGCTCCGGGTATTCAGTTTCAGATAAGCATTCATGCCCGGTTTAAGGCGTTCGTCCTTGTTTAATACCTGCAGACGTACCTGAAGGGTCCGGGTGGTTTGATCGACGCTGGGAAGAATGTTCCATTTTTCCACATGGAACGATTTATCCGGATAGGCCGGTACTGAAATTTCAAATTGAGAGGTGTCTTTCAAGAGATAGGCGATGGATTCGGGTACTGCTGCACTGATCCAGACCGGATCCATCCCCTGAATCTGTGCCACCACTTTATCTTTTGAGATATTCATACCAGTGCGCAGGTCAAACGCCGTAATGACACCGTCTATCGGTGCCGTAATGGTAAACCGGGTCTGAATACTTCGGGTTGACCGCAGTCTCTGGATATCCTTTTCCGGCATTCCGGCCAGACGAAGTCGTTCAAGCACACCTTTAATTTGCGTTGGTGTTCCTCCGGTACCAGATAACAGGAGAAACTCACTTTGTGCTTCCACCCATTCCGGAATGGTGATATCGATAAGCGGTGTACCTTTCTTCACATGATCGCCAATCGTCAGGGGATACACTTTTTCGACGAAACCGTCAGAGCGCGCCTGCACAATGACAAACTGATATTCGTTGTAACTAACATTGGCCGGTATTGTCTGTGAATAATTCAGCATTCCGCGCATGACTTTTTGCGTTTTTAATCCCAGGTTCTGAACCTGAGTTGGATCAATACGGATCCCATCGCTGATTTTCTCGCCGCTTTCATCTGCATATTTTGGCACCAGGTCCATGTCCATAAAGGGAGATTTTCCGGGTTTATCAAATTTGGTATCCGGTTTCATCGGGTCATACCAGAAAAGTACCTTTCGCTCGGGTGCCTTTTGTTCCGTTTGTACTGTTTTTTTTCCTGGGTTTATATACTGCAAGGCAGTAACCGATATCAGCCCTCCTGCTATCAGGCTGCTGATAATTATTGCAGCATATTTTATCTTTAAAGAAGCCATACAATTTCTCGCTGAAAAATCAAAACACCTGACATATGCGCCTGATCATTAATTCACAGAAATATCTTTTTAAATGTTCAGGCACACTGGATGTATTCGCTCCGGGCTGACAGTCAGGATTGCGTGACGTTAATGCTTTTGAGTAAGGAGATATTTCCCTGCTGAATAAACGAGAAATCAACGTGGTTACCGGTTTTCAGCGCATTAATGGTGTCGTCTGCATTCATAAAGGTGAAGCGCATGGTCATTGCAGGCCAGCCCACCTCAGGGATAGCTTCGTGCGAAATGGTGATTTTTTTACTGTTCATATCAATGTCTTTAACGACACCGTTGCTATTAATAATTTGCTGTGACGAAGCATCACTGGCAGCATTCATATCGCCATGGTGATGTATTTCAGCATGAAGACCGGCAGAAAACATGACAGAGAAGGCGCCCAATAAAACGGCTTTAAGTGAATTACGCATTTTTTATTTCCTGATTAATTAAATAAATTTACTGTACCCAACCGCCACCCAGTGCGGTGAATAGATTGATTTCGTTAACCTGCCGGGAATATGTAAGATCGAGAATGGTTTGCTGTGTCGTGAACAGGGAGCGTTCTGCGTCCAGCACTTCAATGTAGCTGACAGCACCACTTGAATATAATCCTCTGGCACGCTGGAGGGTTATCTGAAGTGAATCGAGATAACGCTGCTGTGCCTCAAGTTGCTGGTTAAGGCTGTCCCGCAGCGCAAGCGTATAGGATACATCCTTAAAGGCGGACTGAATTTTTTGTTCGTAGTTAACCACCGACTGTTGCTGGCGAATTTCGGCCAATTTCAAATTGGCTTTGTTCCTGCCAGCATTAAAAACAGGAATTTCAATTTTGGGAATAAAATTCCACATTCCGCTTCCTGGCGTAAAGAGGCTGGACAGCTCCGTACTGCTTGCGGAAAGACTACTGGTCAGGGTAATAGATGGGAAAAACGCCGCTCGCGCTGCGCCAATATTGGCATCAGCTGCTTTGAGCTGGTATTCCGCTTCCATGATATCCGGGCGCTGCAGTAAAATTTGTGACGACAGGTTTGGTGGCAGTTTTACTGGTGCGATCTCACCACCTTTCATCGTTTTTTCTGACGGAAGTGCGCGGTAGGTTCCCACCAGCAGTCGCAGGGCATTGTTTGCCTGCGCCAGATCGCCTTCTCGTTTGGCTATCTCAGCGCGGGTACTTTCGATTTGTCCCCTGGCCTGTTCAAGCGCCAGAACGTTCGTACTCCCGGTCACCAGCTGTTGCTCAACGAAAGCATAAGACTGTTGATAATTTTTCAGCGTTTCCCGCGCAATACGGAGTTGTTCGTACGCCAGTTGCTGGCTGAAATAGCTCTGTGAAACGTTGGATACCAGCAGGATGTGTACGGCCCGACGGGCTTCTTCGCTGGCAAAATAGTTCTGGCGGTCAGCTTCACTCATGTTCTTAAGCTTGCCGAAAAAATCGAGTTCATAGCTGAGCTCCAGACCCGCGTCGTACTCCTGTGCGGTCGGCTTGTCATCTTTCAGACCAACGCGGTAGGTGATCCCGGATGAGGCATTCAACTGGGGATAACGGTCTGCATCCGTGACGTTGAACTGGGCCCGGGCCTCTTCAACCTTCAGGGCGGCCATTCTCAAATCACGGTTGTTTGTCAGGGCTTCATCGATCAGCCGGGTAACCTGGGGATCGACAAAAAAAATACGCCAGCCCGTATCCTGATAGCCATTTACCGCTGGCGTCAGGCTGTTGCGTGACAAAGAAAACTGCTGTGGTACTGGCGCTGCCGGCCGCTGATAGTCAGGTGCCAGCGAAACGCAGCCAGCCAGTATAAAAATCATGCTGATGCTTAATAGTTTTAATTTGAACATAACGCTTCTCTTCCAGGCAGGCCTGGTAAATGGTTCAAATGAAGTCCAGAGTATTGATAGGGGGATGTTACAGAATGCTCTCTGTTTGCCAGGTGACTGGATAATGACAATGCTGTCATTTTTAACGTAAGCCGTTGATTACATGCTTAGGCTAAATAGAATGAATGGCACGGGTAGTCAGCCAGGGGAGCAAGATGAAAATACTGATCGTTGAAGATGAAGTAAAAACTGGTGAGTACCTCAGTAAAGGGCTTACTGAAGCGGGATTTGTAGTTGATCACGCCGATAATGGTCTGACCGGATATCATCTCGCCATAACAGCCGAATATGATTTACTGATTCTGGATATCATGCTCCCGGATGTAAACGGCTGGGATATTATTCGTATGCTTCGTGCCGCAGGTAAAGGTATGCCTGTTTTGCTGCTTACGGCTCTCGGCACCATTGAGCACCGGGTTAAAGGACTTGAGCTGGGCGCGGACGATTACCTGATCAAACCATTTGCGTTTGCTGAGCTTCTTGCCCGAGTCAGGACACTTTTACGACGGGGTAACACAGTCATCACGGAAAGCCAGTTTAAGGTGGCTGATCTGATGGTAGACCTTGTTTCAAGAAAGGTTAGCCGCGCAGGGAAACGTATCTTGCTGACGAGTAAGGAGTTCTCTCTACTGGAATTCTTCATTCGTCATCAGGGAGAGGTGCTGCCCCGTTCGCTGATTGCATCGCAGGTCTGGGATATGAACTTTGACAGCGATACTAATGCTATAGACGTGGCAGTAAAACGCCTCAGGGCAAAGATAGACAACGATTATGAGCCTAAGCTGATCCAGACGGTCCGCGGCGTGGGATATATCCTGGAGGTTCCGGATGCGTTTTAATTTCTCAGGGCGCCCTTACTCTCTCGCACTGAGACTAACCTTCTTTATCAGCCTGTCCACCATAATTGCGTTTTTTGCTTTTACCTGGTTTATGCTGCATTCCGTTGAAAAACACTTTGCAGAGCAGGATGTGCGGGATCTGAAACAAATCAGTATCGCGATGAACAGAATACTGCAGACACCTGTAGCTCCGGACCAAAAAAAAATAAGTAAAATCAAAGAATCCATATCAGATTACCGCAACGTCGCTGTTCTTATTTTGACTGATGGGGGTGACGTGTTGTTCAGTTCACCACAAGGAGCGACGTTACGTTCTGTGGTCAATGCATCAAACTTTACAGCGCATAGTCGGGCCAGGGAAATATTCCTCTGGACAGTAAAAGAGCCAACTTTACTTATGCGCAACGGCTCTGACATGAAAATGGAGACTTACAGAATCGTTGCATCTTCAGGCAAAGCAACGCTTAACGGAAAACCACAGACGTATCAGATGATAATTGGGCTCTCGATTGACTTTCATCTTCATTACCTTGAAGCACTAAAAAAGAATTTAATTGCCATTGCCTTCGTAATCAGCCTGTTGATAATTTTCATTATCCGCATAGCGGTTCTCCAGGGGCATCTTCCTCTCCGCAACGTCAGCAAGGCCATTAAAAATATTACCTCGGAGAACCTGGACATGAGACTGGAACCGTCCAAAGTTCCCATCGAACTGGAGCAACTGGTAATATCGTTTAACCATATGATTGCAAAGATTGAGGATGTATTTACGCGACAGGCAAATTTCTCTGCTGATATCGCCCATGAAATCAGAACGCCCATAACCAACCTGGTTACACAGACTGAAATCGCGCTAAGTCAGCACAGGACGCAGAAAGAGCTGGAAGATGTGTTGTATTCCAGCCTGGAAGAGTATAACAGAATGACAAAAATGGTCAGCGACATGCTTTTTCTGGCACAGGCTGATAATAATCAATTGATCCCCGAGCGGATAATGTTTGATCTCCGCACAGAAGTGGTCAAAGTGTTTGATTTTTTCGAAGCCTGGGCAGAAGAACTCAATGTTTCTCTGCAATTAAACGGGTCGGGCTGCCTTATTAAAGGAGACCCACTTATGTACCGAAGGGCATTAAATAATCTTCTGTCTAACGCTCTGCGTTATACGCAGTCAGGGAAGACAGTTACTGTAACCATTGCGGGAAGTGAGAATAGTGTTCAGCTTATAGTTGAAAATCCAGGAAAACTGATACCTGCAGAACACCTGCCACGTTTGTTTGATCGGTTTTATCGCGTCGATCCATCGCGGCAAAGGAAGGGGGAAGGCAGTGGGATTGGTCTGGCGATTGTAAAGTCAATCGTGAACGCACATCACGGAAAAGTGTGGGTCGAATCAGATACAGTTTCGACACGATTCATATTGCTATTACCACGAATGGCTACATAGTTTCCCGAACGCCTCCAGTTTTTTCGATGAATAATAAATATATTACAGAGGTGTCATTAAGCTGTCACGCCTTCAACAGAATGCAGCTGGTAGAATCGTCCTCACTAAGCAGGCGGAACAGTCTTTATGGATCAATATCAGCAGAAATCGCAGGCACTGAGTTACGCATATTATCTTTTTTTAAGATGAAATCAGTCTGGCTTGTAAGTTCTTTAGTTGATGACATCTTTGACAGTCCGTTATTTATTCCATTATCAACGGGAAACTTATTATGAAAAGTTTAATCTTCGCTTCCTCTGTCGGACTTAGCTTAATTCCTTCAGCCTGGGCGGATGGAAATATCAACATTCATGAGCATGTTAATAATGCCCAGGCGGCAGCGCATCAGCAACAGTTTTCATCCGTTCCTGAATCTGTCAGGGGGGAAGTATTACAAATGAAGAGTATGGATCAGCATGAACAGGCCCTTAATGTTCATAATTCCATGAAAAATGGTGCTTCTGATGCCCATCAGAAAATGGCGAAGAACCATCAGAA
The DNA here is from genome assembly GCF_025153065.1 of Pantoea sp. XY16. Lineage (NCBI taxonomy): Bacteria > Pseudomonadati > Pseudomonadota > Gammaproteobacteria > Enterobacterales > Erwiniaceae > Pantoea > Pantoea sp. XY16. The sequence goes on from NZ_JANZNP010000018.1 coordinate 29,929, forward strand.
AATGTCAGATGATATGGCCGGCATGAAATCAAGTACCGCGCCATCTTTTGCAGAAATGGATGAACATGAAAGGGCCGCCGTTGCCCACGAAAATATGAGTAACGGCCAGTCAGAAGCACACCAGTCAATGGCTGCAATACATCGCGGTATGAAGTAAAACTGACGGAAGCGGGTTGCTATATCAGTCCTTAATGTTTTTGCAGATGTAGATATTCTTACCTTAAAGATACGATCCCTTTATTCAAATTAGCCCCTATATGGGGCTTTTTTGCAACGCTTACAAAAAATAAACATCTTTTTTATAAGATTTAATTTTTATTTTCCTGCTGCAATTGAAGATGTTATCGCTTTGAACTAATGGCGAGGAGTTCTGTTGAAGCTGTTTAAATCAGCTTAGTTTTTTTACATGGCTGAGTGTGATGTTTCTCAATAAATAATTTGCTTAATGTCGCTTGTTTTTTGAGTGATGCCAAATCACATTAATCAATTCCTCTGGCAATTATTTTAAATATTCACGGCTGAAGCAAGAGCACACCTTTCTGAACGGTTTAGAGTTTTTCATTATGCATAATAGCGGCGTATACGACATGAAATGTAAAAAACTGACTTACAAAATCTATAGGCTCTGATGATATCCTGTAAGCGGTTGTATATTCATTTTGATGCTTTCTACCGTTTCAACATGAGGCCTTTCAGGCTTAACCTGAAGATAAATCGCAGATTGCAGTGCAGATTAGGGCGATTAGCTGGCAGACAAGACCTGAACCGGGTGAAAAAAGGGAAATACAGTTACACCTTACTGCACGTTGAGTAAACCGGGGGCTGCGGTAAAAAGAATGTTTAAAATATAAAAATGTAGCCCGCCACAGTCAGCGGGCCGGCTGAAATCAGCCTGAAAGAAGATTTACCGGAAAAACATTAATGATGAGGGTAATACACAACACATCCCGGATGCAGTGGCAAGGAAGAACAGAAAACTCCGGGCGAATTTTCTGTCCACATACTATCCGTTATTTCTCTTCCAGCATCATTTTACGGTGCATATCGATAATGCTCTGATGCGCAGCTGAGTTTGCATTATCCATGCTCTCATGCGCAAGAATGGCACGTTCATGCTCATTCATCGCAGAGACAGAAACACGGTTATCAGTGTTATCTAGTGCTGTTTCAGGATGCTGCTGTGCCCATGCGGACGAAGCGGAAATCAGGATCACAAGAGGGATAAGCTTTACTTTTTTCATGGTGGCAGTCCTTAACGTTGAATGTAAAATAAGAATAAACAATTACCGGCCGGGTTTACCTGTGGCCTTAGTGATGTTCATCGTACAGAAGAAAAAACGTTACGGCGAAAAATGACAGAAATGTAATTTATAAACAGTGCGTTCCAACATTACACAATTGTAATCACACAAAGTCTGTAGCTGTGGTAGCTTTCCGGTAACAAAAAATTTTTCATCCTGAACGGTAAGCACGGCTTGTGCTTCCGGAGCGGAGAGAGCCATTCTCCCGGGATAACAGAAAATTGCCGGAGTTCAGTCATGCAGCTTAAAAGTTCACGACGTAATTTCATTAAAGGGATCACTGCCGCTGGCATTGTGGGCGGACTGGGCCTGCGAACATTCGATGCATTCTCGGCGGTAAGCCTGATGCAGTCCCGCACACTTACCGGCACAGACTTTGATCTGTTTATTGGCGAGACGCCGCTAAATATCACCGGTAAAACCCGGTATGCAAAAACCATTAATGCCGGCCTGCCAGGCCCTCTGTTGCGCTGGAAAGAAGGCGATACCGTTACATTAAGAGTTAAAAATCGCCTTTCTGAACCGACATCAATTCACTGGCATGGCATTCTTCTGCCGGCGAATATGGATGGCGTACCGGGACTGAGTTTTCATGGTATTGAGCCGGACGATACCTATGTTTACTCCTTTAAGATAAAGCAGAACGGTACATACTGGTATCACAGCCATTCCGGCCTGCAGGAGCAGGAAGGTGTCTATGGCCCGATTATTATTGATGCAGCTGAACCAGAACCGTTTGTCTGGGACAGCGAACACATAGTCATGCTTACCGACTGGTCTGATGAAAAAGCATCAGACATTCTCGCCAAACTGAAAAAGCAGTCCGATTATTACAACTTTGCGAAACCTACCGTTTCTGACTTTTTCCGTGACGCCAGGGAAAAAGGTCTAGGCAGTACGTTGTCCGATCGGAAAATGTGGGCGGAAATGAAGATGAATCCGACGGATCTGGCTGACGTCAGTGGTGCCACATATACCTATCTCATGAACGGGCAGGGCCCTGGAAAAAACTGGACAGGGCTGTTCCGTAAAGGCGAGAAGGTACGCCTGCGTTTCATTAACGGTTCCGCCATGACCTACTTTGATGTGCGCATTCCGGGGTTGAAAATGACGGTCGTGGCGGCTGATGGCCAGTATGTCACGCCTGTTGCTGTTGACGAGTTCCGCATCGCTGTGGCCGAAACTTACGATGTAATCGTGGAGCCGGCTGAAGATGCCTACACTATTTTCGCGCAGTCTATGGACAGAAGCGGCTACGCTCGCGGCACGCTGGCTGTCCATGAAGGGCTTTATGCTCCGGTACCGGCTCCCGATCCTCGCCCCTGGCTGACTATGGACGATATGGGTATGGGCGGCATGGATCATGGCAGCATGGGCGATATGAATCACAGCCAGATGCAGAGCATGAATAACGACACCATGACGGGCATGGATGGTAATGCTATGCAGGCTATGGATGGCTCTGGTGTCTCCGGAGCAGCAGAAAGTATGCCGGAAATGGACCATAGCGCCATGGCCGGGATGGATCACGGCAGTATGAGTGGCATGGGGGACATGCAGAAACATCCTGCATCTGAAACAGACAATCCTCTGGTTGATATGCAGGCCATGATGCCGGCGCCTAAATTAAGTGACCCGGGCATTGGTCTGCGCAATAACGGCAGAAAAGTCCTTACGTATGCCGATCTGAAAAGCACATTTGACGATCCGGACGGGCGTGAGCCATCGCGTACCATCGAGCTACATCTCACCGGACATATGGAAAAATTCGCCTGGTCATTCAACGGCATTAAATTCTCCGATTCAGAACCGGTTACGTTGCGATATGGCGAACGCGTGCGTGTGGTGCTGGTTAACGACACGATGATGACGCACCCCATTCACCTGCATGGTATGTGGAGCGATCTGGAGGATGAGGACGGTAATTTCCTGGTACGCAAACACACTATCGATATGCCTCCGGGTACCCGCCGAAGCTATCGGGTGACTGCCGATGCACTCGGGCGGTGGGCTTATCACTGTCATCTTCTTTTCCATATGGAAACCGGCATGTTTCGTGAAGTCCGGGTTACAGAGTGAGGTAGCGATAATGTCAGTTTCAGGATGGAATGATATGACAAAGTATTTTTCACGTTCCGCTGCAGGTTTGCTGGCCTGCACTGCGTTTGCCGGAGCGATAGTGATGCCCGCGTTTGCAGCACCTACGGGACCATCTGACAATTTACAACAGCATGATATGTCAGGCATGGACCATTCTGCTATGCAGGGAATGACGCTTGGGACATCCGGTATGGAGGGTATGGAATCCATGCAGCCCGCGGCGCCAGCAGAAAGCCGTACACCCATTCCGCCGGTTACGGAGGCGGACCGTAAGGCAGCATTCCCGGACGTACATGGGCATAAGGTTCATGACAACAGCATAAATTACTTTGTGCTTGCCGATCAGCTTGAATGGCAAAAAAACAACGATCCGGGTGGCTTCAGCTGGGATGTAAGCGGCTGGGCTGGCGGGGATATCAATCGACTCTGGTTACGTAGCGAAGGTGAAACCACCCGAGGTAAAGCCGAATCCGCAGAAGTTCAGGCTTTATGGGGACATGCTCTGACACCCTGGTGGGACGTGGTTGCCGGTGCCCGGCAGGATTTCAGGCCCGGAAAACCGCAAACCTGGCTGGCTGCTGGTTTTCAGGGCATGGCGTTGTACAACTTTGAAAGTGAGCTGACTGCGTTTGCCGGCGAGCAGGGACGGACAGCGCTCAGGCTGGAAGCCGAATACGATGTGCTGCTGACCAATCGCCTGATCCTGCAACCTTCCTTTGAGGCGAATATTTACGGGAAAGATGATGAGGCACGGGAAACCGGTAAAGGCCTTTCCAGTACCGAACTTGCTCTTCGCCTTCGCTATGAAGTGAAAAGAGAATTTGCACCTTACGTGGGGGTTTCGTGGAGCCAGCTCTATGGCAATACTGCTGATATGGCTGCCCGTGAAGGTGAAAAAGATAATGAAGTGCGCTTCCTCCTCGGGGCTCGCATGTGGTTCTGATGCAGTTAATTCAAACAAAACAGGTATTATTATGAAACATTCATCTGCCAAATATTTCTTCGCTTTAATTGCTTCTGGCGCGGCTTTTGCTGCACAGGCTCATCCGGAACTGGCGTCTGCTGTCCCTGCTGATAAGTCTCAGATAACGGCACCGTCTAAACTGGAACTGCATTTCACCGAAAATCTGGTAACGAAATTTTCCGGTGCCCGTCTTGTAATGACCGCCATGCCGGGCATGTCTTCTCATGCGCCAATGCCGGTTGCGGCTAAAGTCTCAGCGGGCAGCGATCCGAAAACGATGATTATCACACCGGCAAAAACTCTGCCTGCAGGAACCTATAAAGTGGAATGGCGGGCGGTATCTTCTGATACTCACCCCCGGACCGGCAACTACAGTTTCAGCGTGAAGTAATACCATGAACGATCAGACTTTTATTATCATCCGTTTTTTTCTTTACCTTGATCTTATGCTTCTTTTTGGCCTGCCTTTATTCGAAATTTATGGGGTAAAGGGAGTATTGAAGAAATCGGTATCGTTGTTCAGCGTCTGGTCGTTCTTTTTTACGCTCATCTCTGCTGGCATGGTTTTGTCCCTTGCAAATATGCTGCTTGTCGCTCAGGCCATGAGTGGCGTCAGTGATCCCGGCGAACTGACTCTCCATATTATGGAGATGGTTGTCGGGGAAACTGCAGTGGGCATGAGCTGGGTTATCCGCTTCGCTGCACTGGTCATGGCGTTTATCGGGCTTGGCCTGCGGCTCAGGCATGTCGGGCTGTCACGTTATGTGCTTACCCTGTCCGGCGGTATAGCACTTGCTACACTGGCATGGGGCGGGCATGCGGCAATGAATGACGGCATCAGCTACTATCTTCATCTTCTGAGCGATATCATTCATCTGACAGCGGCCGGGGCCTGGATCGGTGCACTGGCGGCTTTTACTCTGCTCTTATGCATCAAAAAGGCTGAAAAGGCTGTCTATGCCAGCCAGCTGGCCGCAGCGTTGTCGGGTTTTGCCCGTGCCGGCACGATCATTGTGCTGAGCATTGTCATCACCGCCGTGGTTAACTTCGTATTTATCGTTGAAAAGCCTCTGAGTACCCTGCCGGGCAGTGACTATGGTCTGCTGCTGCTGGTAAAAACTGTTCTGTTTTTTCTGATGCTGCTGCTGGCCGCCGCCAATCGCTTCCGGCTTACACCGCGACTGGAAACGGCCCTGCTTCAGGGCCAATATAAGATGGGTATTTACCTGATGCGTAAAAGCATTATCACGGAATTTACTGTTTCGGTACTGATACTGGCAACCGTCGCCTGGCTGGGCACGCTATCGCCGGGTACCGGTATGGAATAACGACTAACCGTAGCCTGCAGGAAAGCTGCCCATGACCACTATGCTGATCGTTGAGGATGAACTGAAAACCGGTACCTACCTGAAACAGGGGCTTCTGGAAGCGGGATATGATGTAACCCTTGTAAACGACGGGCGTCAGGGACTGGAGCATATCCTGCGACAGCATTATGATCTCATTATTCTGGATGTAATGCTGCCTTCAATGGACGGCTGGGATATTCTTCAGCAGATGCGTATGGCCCGGCACGAAGAGCCCGTGCTGTTTCTGACTGCCCGGGATAACGTCAGTGAAAAGATTAAAGGTCTCGATCTTGGCGCGGATGACTATCTGCTCAAACCCTTTGATTTTGCCGAGCTCCTGGCGCGTATCCGCACCCTGCTCAGACGCAACCGTACGCAAACGTCCGGTACGCACCGCATTGCTGATTTGGTTATGGATGTCACCCGCCGGAGTGTGAGCCGTTCCGGCAAAAAGATACATTTGTCTGCTAAAGAATTTGTGCTGCTTGAGCTACTGTTACAGCGGACCGGAGAGGTGCTGCCAAGGAGCCTGCTTTCATCTCTGGTCTGGAATATCAATTTTGAAAGCGATACCAATGTGATTGATGTGGCCGTCAGACGACTTCGCAGTAAGGTGGATGATGACTTTACACCAAAGCTTATTCACACGGTACGGGGTATCGGATATGTGCTGGAGATACGGGAAGAGTGAAGCGTAACTGGTCCCTGACATCACGACTGAGCATAATCTTTGCCGGCGTGATGATGTCCGTCTGGCTTCTTTCGAGTGTGCTGCTTGTAGCCGCCCTCAGCAGTTATTTTCGTCATCAGGATGCCACATTGCTGACCGGAAAGCTTGAACTTGCCACAGAGCTTCTTGAGGGCGAGGTGCACGCCGGAAAGCTCGACAGCGCATCGCTTGCACGAAAGCTTTCGGATGCCATGGTTGGTCACAGCGGACTTTATCTTTCCGTTAAAACAACTGATAACCAGATGCTGGCCGACTATTCATCACCCGGTTTTTTGGTGCCTTATGAGCGCTTTAGCGGCGAAGCTACCCGTCCGGGTATTATGCAGACGGTAGAGGAAGATAGCTGGCGTTATAACGTTATGGTCAGAAAAATTAATGCGAAGAGCGCAGGAAAACTAAACGATGTACTGATTACGGCCGCCTATGATACCAGCCTTCATGATGAGTTTATCGGTCAGCTTAAAAAATGGCTGGTCTGGTTTAATGTCGCCCTGATATTTATCTCCGTTTTTCTGGGATGGCTCGTCACCCGGATGGGACTCAGGCCTCTGAATGAAATAAACCGGCTTGCCTCAGCAATTACGATTAACAGCCTGAGCAAACGTCTCCCTGGCCATAATCTGCCAGCCGAACTAAAGGTAACAGTAGCTGAATTTAACAGCATGCTTGAACGGCTGGAAGATTCATTCTGTCGTCTGTCTGAGTTCTCTTCGGATATCGCGCATGAACTGCGTACCCCTGTCAGTAATCTGATGATGCAGACTCAGGTTGCGCTGTCCCGTGAACGTGATGCCGAAAGTTACCGTGAGGTACTTTTTTCAAATCTGGAAGAGCTGAGCCGGCTCGCCAGAATGAGCAGTGATATGCTTTTCCTGGCTAAATCTGAAAACGGGCTGATGCCTCTGGAGAAACAGGACGTTTCGTTAAACGCAGAGCTGGAAGAGCTCCTCGATTTTTTTGAACCGCTTGCCGGTGACAGCGGCAAAACGCTTTCTCTGCAGGGGGAGGCAGTTGTCAGAGGCGATCGCCTGATGCTGCGTCGTGCAATGAGTAATCTGATAACTAACGCCATAAAATATTCATTACCGGGATCAGCTATTAATGTGCTGGCTGAACACCACGCCGGCAGGGTTTTTATACATATCTCTAACCCCACAGAAAATATCAACCGGGATAGTCTGAACCGGCTTTTTGACCGCTTTTACCGGGGCGACGCTTCCCGTCAGCATAATACGGACGGTGCCGGGCTGGGGCTGTCCATCACCCGTTCTGTTTTACTGGCTCATGAGGGCGATCTGCAGGTTTCCATGAACGATAATGTAATTACGTTCACGGCCATGATGCCGGCTCCCCGGGAGGTGTTTTAACGTTTTACCGGCAGGTCGGCAATTTTCATGGCCTTGTACTGCCTTAGTATCAGTAATAGGTTTCCCGGCACATTAAAGGATATCGGGAAAATCTGAAGTCTGAATCCAATACATGAAGGAGTGACGTTATGAAAAAAACGCAATTTGTTTTTGCTTCACTGATTTTTGCCCTGCCGGCTGCCGTTATAGCCCAGCAGCCGGACTCAAAGATGTCCCAGGATATGAATATGTCCCCGGCTTCAAAAGAGTACATGTCTGGCATGCAAAAGATGCACAGCGGCATGATGAATGCCATGAAGGAGCAGGATGCTGACAGAGCGTTTGCCAGGGGCATGATTGAGCACCACAAAGGGGCTATTGCCATGGCCGAAACGGAACTGAAATACGGGAAAGATCCGGAAATGAAGAAGATGGCAGAGGACATTATCAAAGCGCAAAAAGGTGAAATTGAGCATATGGAAACGTGGCTGAAAAAATAATCATCTTCCGCTTTGGGGTCTGTTAACGTAAAGCAGGTTTCTGGCGGAGGACCTCTGGGAATCTTTAATGAGAAAGTAATATAACCTGTCTGAACCTTCGCCCCGGGTCCAGCATTCATTTTTCAGGCAAAATGCTTCTCCGGGGCGAAACAGGGTGCCTTACTGTTTTTTCAATGCATAATCCAGTTTTTCCATATCGTTAACGACAATTTCTTGCTCGTCAGCTGTCAGCGGAACTTCCTCCAGATAACGCTTCACTGAAGCCTTACTTTCCAGCAGCAGGCCTCTGGCGCTTTCTTTAGGTAGGTTAAAATCGCACCCGATACAGGCCATACGGTGAGGGCAGCTGCTCCAGAATGGGTTCGTACAGAAAGAATCCCCTAAATCGTAATAGGTTGCCGGTCCGGTCAGGCTGACAGCCTCCGGATCATGATCGATTAGCACGCTCATCATATGCGCCACCCGGTCCGCCTTCACAAAAGACGCAGCCAGCTGGGTAGGACGTATACGAATATAATGCATGGTGGACTGAGGCGTAGAATGACCTGACCACTGCATCAGCTCATACAAAGTCATGCCCTGTGGAACACTGGCCAGGGCTGTAACTGCTGAAGCGCGCCCCCGATGGCTGGTAATTGGCCCCCGGCTGTCTTGCGCAGGCACACCCGCTCTGGCACAGAGAACCGGGATGACAGTCCGGTTTATGACATCCCTGCCGACAGGTTTGCCCCGAAACTGAAACAGGAAGCGGACTTTTTCACCGGTACGCTCATCCGTAAGAGCTGCCTGTTCCTGTGGACGTTCGCTGAGCCAGATATCAACGTACTTTTTCACGACGGCAGAGATAGGTTTTACAAAGGTTTTAGACGTTTTTCCTGCCGATACGCTGAGGTAGCAAAGCGTTCCTGCCGGAATGATGTTGCCATCCTCCCGCCTGATATCATCCGCCTGCAGAGTGATGCAGCCAGCAGTAAGACGCATTAACTCGTTCTGGCGCAGCCCGGCATGTGTCCAGATAACGGCCATCGCCTGCAACATGGACAGAGGATAGTGAATGTCACTCAGGAGATCTTCATGGCGCAGATTGAGGCTTGCCCAGATCAGCTTCAGCCAGACCGGATCATCAATGACGCGGGGATTTACACTCTGACGGAACAGTGGAGTGCCAGGCGTAGAGAGATGTCGTGCCGGACTGAATTTCAGTCGCCCCCAGCCCCAGTTTTCATAATCGATCATGAAACGGCGAACCGCATAAACAAATCCACTACGGGAATTCGGCAGCAAGGGCTCACCTATCCGGGCAGATTGCCGGGCACCTCCTTCGGTGCCCAGTGACAGCTCGCCCACCTTCATTCGTCCAACTGCCGCAATAAAGCTGGCACAGGTTTCCATTGTCCAGTCGGCCGGTTCGTGAATATCCGGATATTCACGGGCAAGCCACAGCCCACAGCGGAGAATAAAACTGTACTGGTTCTCCCGCGATCGGGGGCGAAGCACTGACGTATGCCTCCATTTCCGGCACCACCTGACCCAGTCTGCCGCGATACCTTGCGTGGGTTTTTCATGCCATTCTTTATAATTCCGCATACGCACAGAATTTTTTATGATGCCCATTGCGGCAAGTGCGTGTGAAACCCTGTCAGCTGTTTTTGCTATTCCCCGGTCGTGATAATTCTGCGCCCGCCACAGCAGATCGATCGTAAAGCTTTCAAGTTGAGGATTTTTATTCATCAGCATCAGTACGCCGAGTATGGCTGACAGAGCATTTTTCTGGTTCTGACTTTTATACCCAAGCGAAACCAGAACTTCAGTCAGACGGCTGAGCTCCTGACTGAAAATGTTCTGTCCAAAAATGGCTCGGGCATACAGCGACGGCGCGCCCTGATGCGGCAAACTGAACGGAGAAGAAAATGGGCCAAGATGAAAGGCAAAAGCGGCAAGCAGCGGCCTGCCTGATTCATGCTGCTGTAACAGATAAATCCATTTTTCCTGCGGCCACTGCCAGCAGGGTTTCCCTGTCCGGTGTGTTTCTGCCAGAACGGAAAGAATTATGATTCTGATCAGCCTGTCACTGGTTCCACTGCGAGTGGCAATATCCTGCAAAGGCATCAGTAACAATGACAAAGAATCCGGCTGTTCGAGAGCGGCTGATCTGCGATGGCCTGTACTTAGCGCTGCCCGTTCTTCAGCAGTGAGCACATCATTCAGCTGATAATCTGTACGTTCAAAGGGGCTATAAGTACACATGATTATTTCTTCTTTCATCAGCGAGTCTCCGTCTGAAAAATAAGGCCGGCAACTTTTCGATCAATTTCAGCTACTGCAGCGGCCATCCGACCAGCCAAATCAGAACCTGAAAGATGGATGTAAATCTGGGTAGTACGCGGATCGCGGTGTCCTGCGTATGCGGCTAGTTCATGGAGTTTCCATCCAAAGCGTGCCAGGTGCGTCAGACGAAGATGGCGGAAGGTATGTGTGGTGATTTGTGGAAGGCCGGCATCAAGTGCCCATTTCCGGACAGTTTTACTCCAGTTCCAGAAAGACAGGGGGGCACCGTGGTTACGATCAGAAGCCGAGCGAAACAATGCACCTTCTCGGTAACCCGCGAGCCGTAACTGCCGGAAATGATTTGTCAGCACCGGTGTTACGGCGGAACTGTAGCAGACTATCCTTTCCCGCCTGTTTTTCGTCGTTTCGGCGCGAACACGAATCAGACGATGAGCAGGATCAATATCTTCAAGCATGAGGGAGGCTACTTCTGCGCGACGAAGCGCACCGTAATACGCCAGGGCTAGCATCAGTCTGTCACGCAGGGAGGCGGCAGAGACATGCATCAGGAATCTTAGCCATTGCTCATCATCAGGAATAACGGGCAGACGTGTGATACGGGGAACCAGACCGCGTCCCGTATAAGCGCTCCCCGGCAAACCCGAACGGGGTAACGGGTTGAGACTGCAGATATCCTGATAAACCAGAAAGTCATACCAGAGACGGATCGCAGAAAGGCGCAGCTGGAGCGTGGCGCTGGCCGCGGGAAAAGGCATGCCGGGTAGCTGAGGGCTGATGTAGGCGGCCAGGTCTTCAAACCGGGCCTTTTCAGGTTCAATGCTGTTCTGGCTGCAGAACGCAAAATAATGGCTGAGGGCACTGCGGTAGGCGGAGAGTGTGGCCTGAGCCCTGCCCAGGTCGGACAGCAGTTTCAGCCAGCGCTCCGCCAGTACCAGAACGTCCTGATTTGGTGGAATCATCATTGTGTTTACCTCTGACAGCAGCATTGCTATTCAAAGTTTACCCAGTCAATGTTGCATTCCACTTAACTTACTACAGCTCGTAATTTGAACTGAATACATGCACGCCGTTCTGCCTGAAAAATCGCTCATTCTGAAACAGCGGTGCCGCCATTTTTATCCCTAGCCGCTTTGCTTCGGCCGATCGCGCAATTACGCAGCCGTCATTATTCGAAACGACAACAATTGGTTTGCCGCGCAGATCGGGCCTGAATACGGTTTCACATGAGGCATAAAAGTTGTTGGCATCGGCCAGCGCAAACATTCCTATTCTCCTGCCGGTCCGTTGAATCCCACCCCGGCTACATCGGTGAGGGCATAGGCGACTACTCCCCATACGGGAAGCATCAGGCTCACATCAAGCAGCGTTACAGTCTCGTCAGCATCCAGCGCCTGTAGGGCGGGAACCGGATTAAGCAGCAGGCGCCTTAATGTCAGCTCCCCGTCAAGCTCAGCCACGATAAGCTGACCGTGTGCGGGTATCAGCGCGCGATCGATGGCCAGCACTGAGCCTTTGACAATTCCAGCGCCGACGCAGTCGCTTTCGCTGCGCATCAGATAGCTAGAGTAAGGGGAAAGATGTACCAGATCGCCCAAGTTCAGGCGCGTTTCAGCGTAGTTTTGGGCGGGACTCTGAAAGGCCATTGAAAAGCTCCGTTCTGACTAGCGTTATATAACCCCTGATGTGAGTATACGTTGCTACAGGCGGCAATGCTCAGATGTGAAAGCCAATGTCCGCTATGAACGATCTGCGAACATAGCTAACAGCATTCAGTGAGAATCAACGGGGAGCAGGTCAAAAGCTGGCAATATCTCCAGGTATATGCACAATCATTCATCCGCAGTAATATAGCTAACATCAGTGAATAATATAATTGTTCCGATTTCTGGTGAAAATGATTACGGGCCTGAACATCAGACTCTGATGTGGGGACGCCATTCTCTTTGTAAGACTCTAAACAAAAGCGTTAGACCTGAGCATACAACCAGTAACATAAGCGAATCGGTTCTTGAAGTTGCTAACACAATTTCAGCGCACGTTGAGTCTTTGCCAAAAGCAGGTTTAAAAGTAATTAGCGTGTATGTAAGAATCCTGCATTTGCTCTGAGCAGTAGAACCAAACGCTGACAAACAAGAATGTTATTTAGTCCACTCTTTTAGTCAGAACAGCTTAATACGATTTAAAAGGATATTTGCGTGTTAGAAAGAATAGAGAAAATAACCGGCATCGGTCTATTTGCCGATACGAGACCTGCTGCTTTTCAATTCCGTAGGCTGTCTATGATATATGCAGATAACGGACGGGGTAAATCAACACTGGCGGCGCTGCTCAAATCCTGCGGCGATAATCAGCCGCATCTGCTGCTCAACCGCCGAACGATTGGATTAAGCACGCCTCAGAACGTAGAACTCCGGTTTTCGCATGGAAACAGGTCTACCTTTACTGCCGGGCAATGGAGCGCGCAGTATCATGGCACGCATGTCTACGATCTTAATTTTGTTGAAAGCAGCGTTTATTCAGGCGGAGAGATTAACGCGACGCACAGGAAGCAACTGCTGAGTTTTGCACTGGGCGAGAACGCCGTCGGCGCGATGAAGGCTTTCAATGACGCTAAGGATTTAGCTGCAGAGAAAGCAAGAAGGCTTAAAGTCGCTGAGGAAAAGCTGACCCCGTACCGTGACAAAGCAACGCCTGCAGCTTACATGCGCATGAAAAAGATTGCCGGAGCGGCTGAAGAAATTGTCATCATTGAACAGCAGCTTCGTCAGGCGGATAGCATGGCCTCAATTCATACTCGTAAAGGCTATAATTCCTTTGCCTGCTTCAGGCCCGATTTAGCTGGCCTGCTGGCTATTATGAACGCAACTCATCAAGAGCTAAGCTCACAGGCAGAAGACGCCGTCAGAGCCCATGTAAATAATATTGAGTCGGCGGCTTTCAAAAGCTGGGCGCACAGCGGGCTAAACTTCATTAAAAATGAAACCTGCCCTTTCTGTGCGCAAAGTCTGAACGGAATCGACCTCATTGGCTACTACCGCGAGTGCTTTGATGAGGCATTCAGCAGACTTAATGCCCAGGTTGCTACCTTGGATGACCTGAAAGGGCGAGTCATGGGCACGCTGAACTTACCACTGCTTCAGAGTCACATAGAACAGGCAGACGCGATAACAGCTCTCTGGGCTGGTGAACTCGAATTAAAGGTAGAGTTGCCCAATATGGAGCAGATTAAAGCAAGTTATGAAGAGCTTGACACACAACTCACCAAGCTTATTGCACAGAAAAAAACCTCCCCGCTTACGGCCCCGGATAGAATGTCGGTTGATCGCTGCACTGCACTGCTGGACGCAATTAACGATCCACTGAACAGATATAATGTCAGCGTAACCAACGCTAACGTGCGTATTGCAGAATTTCGTGAACAGCTGGGTCAGCTTCCCGTTGTGCAACTGCGTACCCGGCTGAAAGAGCTCAACGAAAGACAAAAGCGGTTTTCACCTGAGGTTGTCGCTCTGGTCGAATCCTATGAGCAGGCTAAGGCGGCAGAAAAGCTGGCAGTAGATGATAAGGAAGCACGACGGGAGGCTCTAAACTCCATCATGCGCAATACGCTCGGGCAATATGAGCATACTATTAATAAGTTGCTGAGAGATTTTGGCGCGCGATTCAGTATCCGGGAAATCAGCTATAACTACAGCGGCGGCGGCGGCGAGCCCAAATCAGAATATGCCATCGAGCTGCGCGGTGAAAAACTGGCCCTGAGCGGCGAGGCATCCTCCTTCAAAACGTCCCTCAGCGAAGGCGACAAACGCACGCTTGCCTTTGCCTTTTTCATTGCGGTGGTAGTAAGCGATCCCGAGCTGCAGAATAAAATCGTGGTGATTGACGACCCCATGTGCAGCCTGGATAAACACCGCCGCACCCAGACCCTGAGTGTGCTCAAAAAAGTTTATGATGGCAGCCGGCAGCTTATCGTCATGGCACACGATATGTACTTTCTGAAATCTCTGCTCGAAGAATTTGAAAAGAAAAAGGAATTGCAGAACGTTGCCTGCATGCGCATTGTGCATGCTCAGGGAGACCACAGTCATTTTGCAACGCTGGACGTGGATCGCGAATGTGAGTCCGCTTATTACAGCAATCACAGGCTGGTCAGTGGCTACCTGGCTGGAGAGAATTATGTCGCACGCGAAGTAGCAACCGCTATCAGGCCACTACTGGAAGGTTATCTGCACCGGCGTTATCCTGGACATGTAGCACCGGGACTGCTTTTTGGGGAGATTGTAAGAAAAATTGCCGGGGCAGGCTCTGACAGCCCACTCTGCCACGCGGCCACACTGGTTGAAGAACTAAATGAAATCAATACTTATGCCGGCAAGTTTCACCACGACACGAACGCAGCCGCCGGAGCTGAAAATGTCGAACCCGGGGAGCTGCTCGCCTACTCACGCCGTGCGCTGAGTGTCATTTATGGCGGCCACATGGCATAGCTCACCGCTGGAGATCCCCTGGTTATAGAAGTAACCGGTATTTATCACGGGCGTCTTAATCCCGTAATGCGGTGCTTAAGACGCCTGACTTCATCCGGCGCGAAGACCTCGCGGGCTCTGGCCAGCTCCTCCGCCGATGGCTCGGGCAGTGTTTTCATCAATTCCTGAAACTGGGTACTAATCGAGTCTAGCGACAAGCTTGACGTCAATGCGGTATTTCGATTGGTGTAAACGAGGCGCTGCAGAGGCTTTGTCAGCTCTTTATCTTCCATAAGCCGCTTGTAAACCCACAGGTATACATCAACCAGCTCCAGTCCTGCACTACGGGTACCAGATTGAAACACGAGCGGCCGTTCCGGCATGTTAGTCATATCCATAACCGGCAGACCGGGGCCAATAGCGAAGGGCTGTTCGCGGATCTGCCGGTAGAACTCACTCAGCTCGCGCTGCGTAGTATTAAACTGGGACTGCTGGTCAACGATGATTTCTGCCCGCCGGTTGGGTCCTCCCAGGCGTGTGCAGATGCCGTGCAAGACCGACTGAAATCCAATCATGTTAGGCATGATCCGCAGCCTGTCTTTGTTGGTTTTGCAGTTATACCCCAGCAGTGAAAAATTGTTTGCCGCCCAGTTGAGAGCATCGGTGATCAGTTCACGCGCTCGCGCGTCGTGCAGCCGGGCACACCGCTGCAGCAGCGTATTACAGACCTCACAGAGCAGCAGCTCTGAACGTGTATCATGCGCTTCGAGTCTGGCACGCCACGCTTTCTCGGCCATTTCCTCATCAAATAAGTTTGCCAGACTCAGCAGCAGAGGGTAGCGCAAGGGAGTCCAATAAGCCGTCCAACTCACCGCCGGGTTCATACCTTGGTCAAACACCTGGTCAAAAAACGAGATGATGGCATGATCTCTCTTCACAACCTGGTAGATGTCAAAGCGTATACGGTGCTTTTTCTGCAGGACCAGCAGGGTATCGACAACGTCTCCCAACCGGTGCATGCCCAACTGAGCGGCATGAAGGCGTGGCACACGCAGCTCTTTTCTCAGTGCGGCTAGCTTTTTCTCGGCTTCTTTGTCGAGATTATCCGGAGAGGATAATACGCCATAGGACAGAACGGGCTGCGTCTGGTCAAATAAGTTCGGGCCGGTATGACCCGTTTCATCGACATAAAAGTACATTTTAACTTCCTATGTTGGCCCGGTAATTCCGGGACTTTAGTTAGAGGTGGGTTTTGGGAACTCCATCAGCTATCCCCTAAAATCATTTCTCGGTAAGTTTGAGTCAGATAGCGTGCAGCATCAGCCCATCGGCGACATATTATGTGATTGTCGTCAAGGTCGAGAACGGTGAGAACACTTTCAAAGTTTACCGTCCCGCCGATACCATTCTTTTGGATAATATTCTTGAAATCAGTCAGCGACTCAAAGAATTTTTTTCCAGCAGGTAAACATTTATAAATTTTAACTAATCTTTGATTAGTTAAATAACTTTTGTCGTTATGTCGGAAAGCAAAATCGACATCACGATATAATAACCAAAGCGCAAAGAAGGGATCGTAGACAGAGTCTTTTATATAACCAAGATTAAAATCCCAGCTCTCAAGCCGTATAATATCTTCAACAGAAAGAAGTGATGGTATAAAAAATCTTAAGTTTTCTAGCTGAGTGTTATGAAAACTCATCTCGTCCTGTGGAGGATTAATATCAAAGACCTCAGGGAAAAGACGTTTTAAAACGTCTTCAGGTAGAAATTTGACGCTGTGAATGTCATCCCAGTAGATCATATAAATTCTGAACGTTGAACCATCTGGCCGCGTATGTGAAAGATAATTCCGATACCTCTTGTTCTCAATACTTGTATGTTTAGCGGCTGTCGTCAGAAGAAAAAATGCCTCAATACCATAGGGGTATTTATCAGTTTCTTTTAATTCTCTTTCTAACTCTCTGAAAGTGAAAGCCTTAGTGAATTTACACTGTGCAATAATATCCGCATCTTTTCCTTTAGAAACAATATCGAGACCGTATTGTACCTGACCAGGTCCACCATAACGATAAAACTGACGATTTTGATTAAGATAGTCTTTAGCCATAACAGGCATCAGATACACGCAGAGCTCTTCCCATTCGTCATCAGACCTGACCTTAATATTCTTCACTTCAGCAGCCCCCATAAACAAATATGCACGTCCATTACATTAGGTCCTTGATAGCATCACGACAGTAGTTCAGTGGTTTTACATCATCCATTATCATTCCGACCAATCTCCTTAGAATTATCTTCATGGTTTACTACGAAATCAGTCTATTCATCAAATTTTGGCTCTTTCTAATAGAGCGGATCCATCCCACGTGGAAACAGCAGGGCCAGATTTTGGTAAAAATGCAAAAGTTATCCGAAGTATTAGCACTATTCCCTTGGTTGAGGCCTTTTAGCTTCGCTAGAGATAACGGAAAGGTTAAGACGCTATTTGTACGCCATGCCTAAGGCGGCCAAAACTACGTTGACCTTTGCATGTTCCTAGCTTGGTACGGATATAAGTGCCATGTTGAATCTTCCTGACGTCAGTATACCCCGCTATCCTACAGCAGGAGGTGTATATGTGTGGACGATTTGCGCAGTACAACAGCCGTGATGAGTATTAGTATCACTCGGACTTAAACCGGACGAAATCACCTACGACCCAGAGCCCATTGGACGCTTCAACGTGGCACCAGGCACAAAGGTTCTTCTCCTCGGCGAGCGCGAGGAGGTGCTGCACCTCGATCCCTTGTTCTGAGGCAACAGTCCGGAGTGGTGGGATAAGTAGCCGCTCATTAATGCACGCGGCGAAACGGCGGCGAGCGGCCGCATGTTTAAGCCGCAGTAGAACCACGGGCGCGCCATCGTTCCGACCGACGGCGAGTTAGAATGGCAGAAATATATCGGTAAAAAGCAGCCGTTCTTTATTTACCATAGAAAAAACAGCCCCTGTTCTTTGCCGCCATCGGGAAGCAGCCTTATGGACAAAACCACGCTAAGAAAGGGTTTATCATTGTGACATCATCAAGCAATCATGGCATGGTTGACATCCACGATCGCAGGCCGTTAGTGACCACTGCTGACGCCGTCTGTGAATGGTTAAGTACCAATACTACACCGTAACAGGCAGAAGAAATCGCCCGTTATGCTGCAGTTCCAGGGAAGGATTTTACCTGGTATCCGGTGAGCACAAAAGTGGGCAACATCCATAATCAGGGCAAAGATCTCATTAGGCCCGCAGGCGACTGAGCTTCTTCGAGATTTTACCTCTCTCATCCCGGGATGTCTGGTTCCCCACGAAAGATCTCTACAACTCAGAAACGCGTACTATCCAACCCTACATTTTCCAGCCTTAAAACTACTTCGCCCGTCAGGCGGTAAGTTTCAAGGAGCTTACCGTATCTCATCAGTAACCTGCATAGCATTTCCCTCCAGAACAGTACGGACGGGTAAGCAGCGCTTAGCCTATCCACTATATACCGCGTCAGCGGTATGGAGGCGCCAGAAATCGTTAAGGACAGCTCCTATGCCATAGGGCGCCGTTAGCCCGGCAGAGCCGGTTACAGGGTGAATGGTGGCAATCCCCCACCTCTCCCTGCCAGACGCCTTTCAAGCAGCGGCCTATTAGGCGCGAATTAGTTTGATGGTCGAAGACGAAAGATAGAGACCGCGGGCCTTACAATTACAGCAATGCTTTTGGTAGTTACATCATCCATTCTAAAAGCGACTCCATCCCGGCCTTCGGCCGGGGCGGCAGCGCTTTTCAGGGTGGGCACCACTCGATGCTGAAATAAGCACTGCGATTATGACTTCAGCTGATTGTTTGTTGTAACTACGGATAATGCCCGGCGCTTGCGACGGGAGCTATTTCTGACGCGAAGCGTCCTATCCGAACCGGCGTGGACGTTAGTCCGCAGCAAGGGCGGACATTGCTCATCTGTCCACAGGACGGATGCTGAATAGGTTTTATCTTTAAAGGTAAGTAAGAACTGTTGTTTAAAAGAAAGGAGATCGGGTTTTTAAAAGGATCATCGCGGTTTGTAAAAAAGACGGATAGCGGTTAACTCACAGTCCGGTCAGAAGATAAATAACATACCCTCTCGCAGTTAATGTGGATAAGTCAGGGCTACAGATTGCGGGCCTGCACGCAGGTGAATTTTGTGCGTCCGGTCTCGTTTCTGGATTACCGGTAAGAGACTGTTGTGATTAATGTTTGTGCAAATTGCTTTATGCAGGCGTGATCGGGCCTCCGGCGCGAACCGGATAACGTGAAGGGGGGCGGAAAGGCGTAGGTGCCGGCTTCTGAAGCCGGATTACGTGCAGGGGTCATCCGGCGCGGGTGCGCCAGCAGTTTAAGAAGGAAGGCGTCAGAGACGCATCAGGTTGTGACCAGCAGGTCGTCACCGAGTCGCGTGTAGTGTCCGCGTGAAAGCTTCATGCGCTCCGTGACACGGCGCTCTATCTCCGTGCGGACTGCATCGAGGCTGCCAAAAAAGTCGCCATTACGGATTTCTTTCTGCAGCTGCAGTCGTACCAGCTGCTCGATGTCCTTACGGGTGCGCGGTGCGTCTTTGCGTGCACGGTGGCGCTTCATGCCGTGCTCACGCCGTGACTTCTGATACTCACGGAAGCGCTCACGGACAAATGACCAGGCGGCGCCGATGAGCTCACCGGCGTCGGCGCGCGGTAAGCCCTTCTTTTCGCGCTGACGGTTTTCCCACTCTATGCGGCTGCGGCGTGCGGCCGCAACGGCTTCCTCGGAGACGTCCAGCACCTGCCACATCAGCGGAGTAAAGGTGATGTCCGTAGGGATATTGCAGCCAATTTCTTTATCGTATTCGGTGTTGTACGTGATGAGTTTCAGCTGTTCAAGCGTATGACATGCGCCCGTAAAGCGAGTGATCGAGAGGCGTTTCTTCTCGGTGGCAAGTCCGCAGCGGATACTCATCGTAGTGAGTGAGGCGCCTACGCGATTGGCCAGCGGATTGAAATAATGGCATAGAGCCTGCAGTGAGGCTTCCAGTGCACGCATGCGCAGTTCCGGAGGTCGGCGCTTACGCTCCCCCCGGGCTATAGACATGGCAACCAGCGACTGGAACTCCATGCGCTGGGTGAAGCCTGCCGCTTTCTCGCGGATTTTTTCGCAGAACGGCAGGGTTTTCTTTCCGTTCTCTGGAATAAATTCCGGATTAGGATTCTTTACCTGCCGGTAAAATGAGGTGTTTTCAGTAAGTTGCTTATTCACGCCTTCCTGCGCTTATGTTGCACAGAAGGAGTAAGCACCGAGGGTATTGCAGTTTTTCGGGCATGAAACTATACTCCCCGCATAGAGCAACAGCTTCTATGCAGATTCAGTGAGCCCCGTTAGTCTTCTCCGTGTCGCCAAACTCAGGAAGATTATCGGGGTTTTCTTTTTTCTGGCCTTAACTAATCAGTCAGCACCAGACTTCTGCCACCTTTCGGCGTGGCAAACCAGGAACTTAATTGCGAGCTAATGTATCACCACAGGTTTGCACAATCAATTTCCGTGAATAGTCACCTTCATTAATCGCTACTTTTGCTGCCTTCAATTAATCGTTCAATCGCTTCAGCCTGCGTCAACCCGGACTCTCTGCAGATTTCATCAAGCTTTTGCTTGGTGCTGTTATGAATAAACACGTTCAATGGAGAATGTGTTTCGCGCTTACGCGCAACTGAACGCATTTTACGCTCTCTGGGGCTCAGAGGCGCTGGGCGGGAAGGTTTTACCTCAGATTGAGTAGGACTTTCAGTCTGCGGCATACGTGCCTCCAGCATTTCTAAAACGAATTGGCTGAGAATACTACATATCCCCTAAATCAGCGACTTAACTTTAAAACGGCGGGAAGGCTGCGTTGGCGCGCAGCCAGTCGGGAACGGTGATGAATCGTGAGGGCGTGGATCAGTATGAAGAGTGCCAGTCTGTTCCCCCTTCCCAGCGTGACTGCCAGTGCGCCAGATAAGTTTGCGCCAGTGCCGGAACTTCCCGCACGACCAGCGCATTCTCGGAATTTGATTCAGCTGCGCTGCGGGAATAGTTAAATGAGCCAAGCTCCACGTTCTGTCCGTCGGTGATGATCACTTTGTCGTGCATAATCTTGTACTGACCATTGGTGCGCAGAGGAATGCCGGCGTTAACTACCACGTTCATTGCCGCCTGGCTGGCTTTGCTGCGGTTGCCTTTTTCGTCAACAACAACCCTGACGTCCACGCCGCGGCGCTTTGCCGCAACGAGAGATTTCACCACTTCAGGGGAGGTAAAGCTGTAGCCCATCAGGCGGATGCTTTCACGGGCATCGTCCAATGTACGCAGGACCAACTGCTGCGCACTGCCTTCGGGCGAAAATCCGGCGTCAACGGAGGGTGCAGCAACGGCCGCGCCGGTGGAAAAGGTCAGCCATAATGCGGTGGCCACGATTCGCGGGTTCAATTTCATTTCGGTTCCTTGGTTATTAATCCGGATTGACATCCAGATGTGAAAGCCATGATTTAGTGAGTTATGAGGGGTGAAGCTGTCAGTTGGTCAGCCATGCGCTGACGCTGAGGTGAGTGGGGTTTTCTGACGTTTCGCCTATAAGCACATCGCCGTATCCGCCATCAATTGAGACTGCATAACTGGCGACGTGTCTCGCTATATTCATTGCCGGCAGTATTGCCACCTGCCTGCCGGTGCTGAGCTCAGTAATCCTGAAGTGGCCATTTCCAGTAACCTTCTCCGGGACATAAACACATGCATCGATGGAGTCGCTGCGATGTGGTACGAGTTGATACCTGATACCCTCAAAGCAGATGCTGCCGGTGCAAATTTCGTCATCTTCTTCATCCTGCTGCTGCCAGGCACCTGACTCATAGTCCACGGCCCAGGTCCATTCACTCGCATCAATCTGCATGGCCAACTGCTCAACGCTGGCTGCCAACATGCCGTAGCTGATCTGCAGTGCCGGACGGATGCTGTATCCTGCACGGACAAATTCAATGCCGATGAATGCTATTTCATTACGTTCACTGTCTGTAAGATGGCCACGCACTCTCTGAGCCGCCGAAATGACCATCAGGCGCCCCTCCATGTCAGACAGCGCATGAATGTGTCGCCAGCCTCTTATGCGCCTAGCATTTTCATTTAATGCCCGACTTATATCGCCGGAACCGAGTTCAGTTGCCATTTTCTGTGCCTTACAGGATGGTGCGGCATGGGATAAACGCGCGCAGGAGTATTGGGACAAACCCGAACATGAGGTTGTTCTGAGAGGGGAAAAAAGAGGGCCCCTAAGGGGCCCTTCTAAAATATGCCGACTGACATATTTTGTGGGTCGGTTCAGTAAGTACCTTAGCGACTATGTTTTCTGGCATCAGCATGCCCGATTATCTGGCTCCCTATGATGCCCCCCTCACAGGTGCCAGAGTCACGTAGTTCTGTGCGGCTTTTTCAATCGCCTCACGACCCGCGCCCATTAGGCGAGGTTCACGCAGGCGCACCTTATAGCCTCTTCCACGTATAGGCAGGCTTTCATTGACCATCCGCCAGAGTACAGCAGAACGGACCGCCGCTGCAGGCGTACGCTTCCAGCTGTACTCACATTCAAGATCAAACTCACAGACTGCAGCCAGCGCCGGGTCGGTTAGTATAAGATGACCGGTATGCTGCGCGCCTGGTGGCGCGTCCAGTACCTGTAGGATGCGCTGCACCCGCTCGGCACGCACGTAACTGCGACGCCAGCGGTACGGCAGGGCTGCCAGCAGCCTGGCTTCAGAAGGTGGACTGACCTCCATAAAACGGTTGATGCGCACAGCCTCATTCGTGAATTTGTCATTGTCAGAGATATAGAGCGAGCTGCCGCGGACCACCTGGCCCCTGAAAAGAGTAACGTTTTCTCCCTCCTGCAGCGCCTGCACCTCTTCCACATCGACCTTTTTCTTTTCGCTCACCTGCAAGCGCGGATCATCCCTCAAACCGCTACCGAGGATGCTGCCCTGCTGCACAATGGCACTCATGTGCGCACGGTATTCCGTGCCGGCCATCAGCTGCAGGATTTCCAGAGTGTCCTTTGGATCCATAATTTTGCCGGTAATTCGCACACCCATGTTGGCGATCAGCGTCCATACTGCGTCGCCCGCCGCCGTTTTCAGGCGCTGCACCTCTTGCCCGGCCAGCAACAGGCAGTAGCCCAGCGAGCGGATTTGAGTAGCCAGCTCACCCACTTTTTCACTGTAGCCGGCGCCCACCTCGTCGATAATCCAGAGCAGCGGAAAGCGGTCCTTAAATTTCCGCACTTTCATATTGTCTTGTGGCCGCCCTTCGATCTTCTCACCGAGATCCTGACTTAAAATCATGGCCAGCTGAGACTGATAAAGACGGCCCAGAGTACTGCTCTCCGTAGCGGAAAGCTCCAGCGCCGGTACCAGCACAATCAGGATACGATCGTTATGCACCACGTCCCGGAGGTCGATGTCACCCGCGTCGCGAGCAAACACGTGACCATAGGTGTCGTTGAACAGGCTTAGCATGCGAGTGTACTGCTGCATCAGGTAGCCGTGCTGGCGGTTCGCCTCGGGATCCCATTCTGATGGCGTGGCCACTTTATCCAGGTCAAAGCCGGCAAGCGTACTGAGGTAGTTTTCGAGCGCCACACGGATTTCCTCGTGCCACTGTTCCTCAACCGCCTGAACGTAGAGCCCGGCAATTTTTCGCAGCGGCAGGTGTGCCTGTATCGTGCGCTGCGACATCACCGTGCCTTCACGTCGACTCTTGTAGACCAGCGCTGTCACCAGTGCCTGGTTCATGGAGCGCGCCTTCTCCTGCCAGTCGCCGCCGCTGCTGCCGGTTTTAGGCAGCATGGAGTCCATCAGGTTGATGGTGTAGGTTTCCTGTGCAATACCGAACACACTGGTGGTATTGGTCTGCGGTCGCCCCTTCGCGTCTTCAAGTAGCTCCTGCGCACGCGAGCGCCCGCCGGTAATGAAGTTCATCAAGCGCAGGTCGTCTTCACGCCCGAAACGGCGGGCCATAGACATCATGGCGAGCGCCACATCGTTTTGTGCCTTGTGATCAGAAAAAATAACGCCCTTGCCCCAGCACAGTGCGTTGAATACCCAGCCCAACAGCGTCTCCGTTTTACCGGCCCCGGTGGTGCCGAACATCAGCACGTGACGCGTAAGGTCGTCCATGGAAAGCCACAGTTCGCGCCCGGCGTCCCTGCCTCGCAGATAGCCAGCGTACAGTATGCCCGCCGCACGGCTCGTATGAATGCGCACTGTGGCCACAGGCAGAAAGCCCAGCACCTTCGCCGGCACCTTACGATCGGTCGACGGGTCGTCACGGTTCATGTCGGTTGGCATGCGCATTGGCATCTTCCAGCGGCCGGCGGGCACCACGACTAGCGACCAGAACATCAGCACCGGTAGGCTCAGCACCAGCGTGGCCGGCCAGATAAAGCCCGCTCCAACGGCGGCCAACATTCCCCAGGCCAGCGTCCCGGTCTCACTCAGCACATCGATAAGCCATGAGCGGCCTGCGTGCCGGTGGACGCGAGTGCTGTCGAGCACTGAGTTACTGTCCGTCATGGCTGCCTCCGTTCAAAAACTCAGTGAGCGCCGCCGGTGAGCTGAGCACGCTCTGCGGCACGTAACGCCCGTCGTCGGAAATCGTCCACGGGGTGCCCGGCAGTCGGTAGGCGTGATACGCAACCTCATTGACGCCAATAGCGCCGCGGGCAAGTTCAACGACATTTTCTGCAGGCACGGATGCCGCAGGCGCCTTGCCTGGAACACTGACGCCTGCATCGGCGGAGAAAAGCCGTTTCCACGCATCGGCCCGCTGAACTTCAGGGAGTGCCATTACCGGCGTCAGCACCTGAAGTGACGATACCCCACCGCGGATGGTGACGGGGAAAATTACCACGTTGACGACGTCTGAAGCCGCTTCAAGATGGCGCTCCATGCGCTGACACTCCGGGCAATTTGGGTCAGAAAACACATACACCGTACGTGCGTGACCAGCCGAAAGGGGGACGGTAAACAGCCCGCGTGACGCAGCGTTTCTGAGCTTAGACGGCAGCTCAGCTCGCACATTCAGCGGCAGGTCCCAGCCGTCAGCTGGCGCAGCGGCTACTGATTGTTGAGTTTGCTGTTGCGGCGCACCATGGTCGATGTGTTCACCCTTGTCTTGAAGCTGCATCATGGACGGGGCCGCGGGTTCAGCAGGCGTATTGCGGGCAGGCCCCACTTTTGAGAGGAATTCCTGTCGCGAGTCCACTGTAGTAAGCATTGGGGTGTCATGAGCTGAAAGGAATTTGAAGCCGGTGATCGGTATTGCAAGCAAAAATCCTGCTGCAATCAAGGCTGCCGCGACATAACTGTACTTCCGCTGCCGCAGGCTGCGCAGGCGCTTACTCTCTACAGTGGTCATCAGGTCATTAATACAACGTAGAAGTAATGCTGCATCCTCACCTCGGTAAAGAGGTGTCAGCGCGTCGTGCGCGTTCTGTGCGTAGAGCCCGTCACTGTGCACCACAAACCACGGCATCTGACGGAGAGAACAAAAGAACAGCATACTAATGCCATTCCCTGTCAGCGATCCCGACTCCGGGCCCCATTTTTCTTCTGTCTGATAACGTTGGACACTCAGCAAGTCTCCGATAATTTTGGCCACAAACGGGCCTTCTCTGCGAGATAAGTTCATATTGAGATCCTTGTTCAGCGCGCAACGGCGCTTTCAGAAAATTCGTCTTCGCCCGAGCCGGGAAGATAAAGTGCGTCAGGGAACGGAACGTCGCGCTGCGGTTTCGCGCGCTTAGCCCGCACGTCGCGTGGGTAAACGAGAGCCAGCGTCTCGAGCTCAAGCTGCAGCCCGTCTACGGCCTCGCCAGTCATCAGCGGCGGACGCGGAAGCTTCAGACGCGCCGCCATCTGCTCCGCGCGCGCCTGCGCAACAATGCCCGCGCCTTCTACGAATACTTTTGCGGTGTCGGCAGTATGTAGCCCGTACCACAGCGTGCGATCACAGCCCTTAAGCCAGCGAAACCGGGCAGGCGGCAGGCGGAGGTCCCGGCCATAGAGTCCGGCCAGCGCGGACCGTACCGTACCGTGCGTCTCCAGCCACTCCCTCACGCCGGGGTTTGCGAGCACGCGCACCACGTGCTTTTCAGCAACCTGCCAGTCGGGCACGCTCCGGAACTCAGGGGGCCGGAACAGACGGCGGGTCATACACGAACGGTTCAGATCATCCAGCAGCGTGGTGGCAGCCTTACGGTCACCTGCAAACACTTGCAGGCCAAAGACGGCCAGTAGCGCACGTTCGTGCGGCTGCCACTGATCGGGCATGGTCATCGCCGGGCCAGTCTGCGCATCGAATAAGGCTGTTGCCGCGTCGCGGTCGAGCACCCGGCGCTTAATCAGCCCGTGCTGCTCCGCAAACTCCTCGGGCTTTAGTGCCCAGGCATTCTCCGGCGTAGTGTCGTTCATCAGGCCATCACCGCGGTGCCCGGACAGAACAGGAATAACTGAAGGGGCAAAGGTGGCCATCACCCGGGGTAGCGAGTGAATGTCGATCGCGCGCCGGCTGCGAAAGCCCAGCGCAGGGTGACGCGCCAGCGCCCAGCTGGTCACGGCAACAAACGGCACCATGGGAATAAACAGGATGCCTGCTGTATGGTTCATGACGTCACGCCATTCGCTGATACCTACTGACTCCGCCCCGTTACCGGTTGCGGCCAGCAGATTAATGCGTTCTGCGGCGTAACGATGAATGTGCGGGAAGTCAGCAAAGCGCCACATCCAGTAAAGGAACCAGCAGCTCCATCGAACAAAGTCTGCAAAAAAGAGCCAGCAAAGCAGGAGCACCACACAACAGGTGACCATCACCATAGCCGGCTCATTACTGCCGGTGGCGTTCGGGTTATAGGCTTGCATATGAAAGATTCCGGAAGAGGAGACAGGCTCAGACGACCCGCCAGACTGCAGATAAGAAAACACCGGCGCGGGGCCGGTGTCAGAGGAAAAACGTCAGGATGTCAGGATGAATCAGATAACCTGCGGGACCACCACGTTGTGTTCAAACTCAACAAAGCGGCTTTGAATGCCTACATGCAGTGGCCAGGGCTCTTTAGGAAACGATTCAACGTAGCTTTTATGGCTCATCGCACCCAGCGTACTGAACAGCTCTTTGGCCACGAGTGGATGAGCGTTGATGCTCAGCACAGGTACCTCAGGATTCTTCGTATTAATGCGCAGCGTATTGCCTTCCAGCTCGCGCTCAGTCCAGTCATCCATAGTGAGACCGATTACATCAACGAGACCTTTTTTCACCAGATGGATGTACAGAATATTGCCGGATTTTATATCGACACCCAAATACTGACCACGACCTGCATCCATCACCTGATGCTGCCTGAGCGGGCTGAAACGCTCGTTACTCGTGAGCAACTTAACCATTTTTTCAAGCTGGCGACGGCGGGACACTTTCCCATAGCGACGAAAAGCTAAGGGAACGATAAGAGCAATCCAGACTAAAATAAAAAAGCCAGCCATAGCGGGATCATCATGACCGCCCGGTTGTTTACCTAAATAGATCATCAGGCTCGCTGCCGTGAAAAAAAACAGACACGGTAGTGCCATAAAATAATAGATAAACCTCACAATAACCCAAAAACTTTCAGCTTTAGAATCATGTCTTTGCACTGATTTCATGGCAGCCTCCTGCGGCAATTCCTCTGATTAAATTATACGCACGACTGTAAATAAAGCCAGGTGTAATTACTTAATCCCATCTTCTTTTGGTGAACCGCTATTAGGTGATTTTTGCAGGCCTGGAACTCTACGAGCGCCGCCACCTGCAGCCGCAAACATCCCCTTAACGTCATCAACCAGTCCGCCCATGATTCCTGCCATACCTGCACCGCCCAGGAAGGTAATCACATAATCCGCAAGCGTGGCCTGAAGGCCAAATACGCGCGTAACACCGAAAGTCGCTATACGTGCGTAAATTAGCAACCAGCCAATCATTTTCACTAATCCCATAATTGAATCAGCATTAGCATTTGCTAATCCAGTCCCGAACAGCAGGTTCAGGAGTGTTCCTCCTGCCATCACCGCTACAGATGCAAAGAAGAACCCGAGCACCATTAGTGAGGGACGCAGCATCATGTCGATAAGAAAGATATAGCCATATGCGCTGCGGCTTCCCTTATCTTCCTCGGCCCCTAAATGTGTAGCCGACCACATCGGCCCTGCAGCACAACCCACCATGACGCTGACAATCCAGTTAAAGACTCCGACCATCCAGTACAGGAAAGGTACCGCAGGCAGGAAGACTGCAAGGGAAAACCCTACTGCAAAAAGAAGTAACATGACGAAGTAAAAAGGCGTCGAAAGTTCCGTCAGAACATCTTTAACAACAGCTCCCGGATTAACGAATAGTAACCCTCCAATTTTGCCTAACACTGAATTATCAGCAGTAGATGCCGCCGCAAGTGTCAATGTATAAGCAGCTAAGGCTGTCTCAGTGGCGCCCAGGGTAAAGTCACCGATAATTTGCATCTTGATTAGAGGATTAACCTGATGTGAGAAATCCGCATCAGTCCCAAATTCATTTGTAGCTATTGCTGTTGTGATTTTCTGCATCGGACTTTTATAAAAGCTCACGAATACAGCGCTTGAGTCAGTTGCGTTTAGTGCAGCCCCATCATCTTTAGACGTCTGCGTACCCAGCGGAGCCGTATAAGTGCTGTTCTGCAACTGTGACCGATAGGCCGTAAACACCTGATGATATAGGTCACCGGTTCCAGTCTCTCCTTGCAGACTCGCTCCAGAAGTTACCGGAGCTGCATTGGCCACTTCATTCGTTTTGCTATTGGCCGTCGCAAACGTATTGTACCAAGCACCCAGCGAAATCCAGCCGTAGGTTTTGAGCTGCGCTGTCAGCTGACTCTGCAGCGAGTCCTTGTAGTTCAGCTGGTTCAGCGCATTATTCACCGTAGTCTCATACGCAGCCGCTGCGTTCTGAATACTTGTTTCAGGGTCAGCCAGCGTTCCGCTGTCCTGGTCACGCCGGCTTAAATAACTGGTGACATAAGCTTGTGCGGCTGCATCGAGCGTGGACTGCATGGTATCCAGTGCCCCACGCGACGCCGTAGTGACACTGGCTGTATTTACCGCTGATCCAAACAGGCTATCTATAACGCCGGTCGAAGGCTCCGGGATGCGGGCACTGCCGCATAGCGCACTGCCGTTGCCAGTGGTGTAGTCGCCGTTCCCGCCCTTAGTCTGCATGAGCGCCGTCCGCGCCTGACCGTCCTGATAGAGCGAGGACAGTTCACTGTTGGTTGCGTACTTACACAGGTTCATCTCAAACACTGCGCGCGCCGCCGATCGCGTGGAGGGTGCCGTGGGCTGCACGACCAGCGACATGCCGCTGCTTATCAAGTCGGCCGCCTTATCTGTAAACAGATTAGCGCTGCCAATGCCCATGGTCGATGCCGCCCACAACATGACCAGCTGCGACAATGACCAGCCCGAGGCGGTCGGAATGAGTGTAATAAAGCCAGCAAAACTCATCACCGGGTGCAGCATTGAGCGACCGGCGCTGAAAACTTTACCGTCCTGCCCACCTTTAAATAAGGTTTTTAGCGTAACGATTAGGAACCATACCAGTGCCACCGCGCACAGCACGCCGTTCAGCAGCGCAAACAGCGACCCGATAAGTGTGGCCTGCCCGGGCTGAAACGGTGTGAGTACCACGTCGCCGAAAATCATAACCAGCGCCTGACGGGAAAGGTCACCTGTCTTGCTGGCGGCATCGCTGATGGTCTGGTAGTCCACGCCGTCGGCTAACGCTGGGCAGGACGCGGCGCACAGCAAAGCCGCCGCCTGAATTTTAGTCAAGAGCTTCATGATTTACCTGCGGGTCAGGTGCTGACCGGATAGGAAAGAGTGGATGCCGCCTGTGCGGTCATATCAGGGGGGCGTATCAGCGGCCGCAGGGGAGTGCAGCGACGTCTCGCAGGATAAGGTTCATATAGCGCTTAGATACGTCTGCCGTACTGCTAATCAGACAGATAACGATGACAACAACAGTCGCCGGAAGCACTAGCGCGCATGCTGTCCCAATAAGGCCCAGATAACCCAAGATAACCCATCCCGTAGGGGGCAAGTCTCCTGTAAAAGCAGCCTCCAAAAGGGGCTGTGCCTGCGACCTGCATAAGAACATGACAAGCACTATACCGCCCACCAGGGCGATGAAGCTCAGTGCGTTTTTAAACATGATATGTGTTCCTGATTATGCCAGCTGATTACCGGCTGAGGGCGGCGTCAGAAAGGGTTACTTCACAAAATGCCACACGTGCTGCGGTACACGATCAAACAATTTACCCGTAGCGAGCTCCGCTTTACGGTGATCATATGCCTGTGTCATCACAAATATTTCGGCAGCATCTCCGGTGTAACTCACGTGTTCATAAACCTTTTCGAGCGTGTCCGAATTATGAATACGGCGGAATTTATACAACCATTCAGTTCGGGTCATTAATCACCTCCGTTCGATACGCACCGCAGGGTGCAGATAAACCGGCTAACCGCAGCTGGCTCAAACAGCAGCTGCCCTTCAGACCTGACAGGAACAGGCAGCGTAATACCACGCAGCCGCTTACCACTACAGACAGCCTGCCAGAGAGCCAGCGGCGCGATGTCTGCCTGTTTTGCAAAAGCATCGAGCGTCATTAGCGGTGCTCCAGAGGAATCGGCGTTGTTATCCGGTTCCCGACCGTGCCATCGCGCTGCAAAATCCATGGCCTCGGTCTGATCGAACATTACGGCTGCGCCGCGCACCTGTATGCGGACAGGCAGCCTCATGCCATCCAGCTCACCTGTCGTGCGTACAGCGTGAAGCAACTCTCCTGACCTTACTCTCAGCAGGTCGGCAAACACATCAAGTTGCATATACATTGCTTTACTCCTTTTTCAAAATCCCGGCAGTTGACCAGTAGATCGTACGAAGGCGACAGCTAATCCTGCAGCAAAGATCAGAAATAACAGCAAATACCGAAACTCCAGTGAACACACAATAAAATAAGCGTACGAGTCCGCATCGGCTTCGTCCTGCACAGGAAGCAACATGACAACCGCATTCTCAAGCACAGTGATCTCCTGCTCATTTGCGCCAGAGACCCGTAGGCTGTGACGCGCTTTGCGCAACTGGCCAAGAGCCTCAGTAGTGTGCTGCTGGGCGTTAAAGACTTCCCGTTCCCGGATGGCGCGTCGCGCACTGTGTAACAGGTTTAAAATAGTTTCCTTTCGCTCACCCAGACGGGCGTTATCCAGCAACGTTATCAACTGGATAAGAACCTGTTCACGCTTTTTACTTCTCATAGATTTTTACTCCCGTAAGCAGGCCGCCGCTCAGCACCTGACGGCACCATCGCGTCTCCTGCAGGTAATCCTGAAAACTGCCTCTTTCTGACGTCGAAACCCGCCTCTCCGTGAGCTGCCACAGGCGATAGCTCACCGCCAGTGCCTGCACGAAGCCGGTCAGGGCGAGCAGCAGGAGCACGATCATCACGCACCCTACTCGCAGCCAGCCGGTGCCGCCGATGCTGCTGCCTGCGGCAATCAGCATCATCAGGAAACCCATGACCGGCAGGCCGGTCAGCCACATCAGCCCCCACCAGATCCAGCGGCTAACGCGCAGGTTACGTGCAAGACGCACTGGTGTGAGACCGCTGTCTTCAACCGCCTGTGACCAGTCTGCGGGGCGATAATCTCCAGCACCACGGCCAGCAGTAACTTCCCGGATGCGCTGCCACAGGCGCGACACATTGCGCCCTGCATGACGCGTCACGCTCGATACCTCCCACGCCGGCAGAAAAATATTCAGCGCTATCCAGCCGGCGCGCTTCGGGGTCACGCGGGCTTTTTTTACATTCTCCACAGGGTTTCCTGAATCAGACGGTTTCACTGGCGCCTCCTTCTTCAGCCCTGACAGGCTCTGCGAGCGAGAACGTGACGTTATGAAGCGACGCCATTGCCTGCAGCGCGCGCATCAGAAAGCCATACACCGACGTCAGCTCGTCGCTTTCCATGCAGCGGATGTCCGGCGTCAGGAAGATGACCTGTCCCGGGCGCTGTCTCAGCGTACTGAGGCGAAATCCGGGTGCGCCCGTGAACGTTTCTGCCACGTGCGGATGGTGAAAGATGGTCATGCTGTCAGAGATGGCCAGCACCGATTCGCTGGCCCCCTCAAGCGTTAGCAACCTGCGCGCTGACTGCAGTGAAGGATGATACGGATACTGGCGGCTCCATCGTGCAATAGCCCCCCAGAGGTCATCAGCCCAGAGCTGGCCAGCCAGTGCACCAAGTCCGGAAGACTGACCGTTAAAATGTCCCGTGTCTCCGGCAAAGGCCATGACGCAGGTCATGAGGTGGCGCGTCAGATCAGTGTGGGTCGCTGGCGGAAACAGCGCGGCAGCCAGCGCTGTGGCACCGTCCCCGGCGTGCACGTGTCGCAGCGCACCCAGCGCGTCCCAGACGTCGCCTTCCTGAGTCTGACCGGGTGCCAGCCGCCAGGCCTGCCACACGTTTTTCCGGTGCGGCGCGTGCCAGAAAGCTTCCCATAATGCGCCGCAGGGGTCATTTACCAGCACCGGACCGGCGCCCGCGTCCAGCAGGGAAAAAAGTGCGTCGGCGTCCGGCGCAAAGGTCTCGATCGTTGTCATGTTCTCTCCGGAAGAATTACTGTGCGCTGACGCCGGCGCTCATCTGCGTGGACAGGGCCTGCAGCTGCGGGGCGTACTCATTTTTTGCCGCCAGGGCCAGCTGCTGGCCACTTATGATGTTGGCTTGACGCAGCTCGTTTTTGATGCCGAGCGCCAGCCAGTTGGCCAGACTCTGCTGACGAGCCATTTCGCGTGCCAGGTTGTCGCCGTCCATAGCCTGCAGGTCAGTAACCCACGCGGTATTGGCATAGCGGCGCCCGACCTCGAACGCTTCAAACTCGCGCTCGCTCATGGTGCCGGTCTGTTTGGCCTGCGCGGATGCAGTCTGCTGAAAGTAACTTTCTGCTGACGGTGCCTGCCGCGCCTCGGTGAGTGCGACCTGAGTGGCGTCCTGCGGCTGACTCGCCGCTACCATGTCGAGCTGCGGCTGCATCGCGGCACTCTGCATCGCCTTGTACTGCGTGAGCAGGCCCTGATACTCCTGACCGGTAGCGGTCTGGATTTCGCCCTTGCCCGGCGTGCGCCCCGCGTCAAGCTTCGCGGAGTTGCTTACATACGCCATTGCCGCGTCCGTCTGCGCTTGGGTAAAGGTTAGCTCCGGTGCTTTTCCCGCTTCGCCTGCGCCGTCATAGAGTGAGCGCGCCTCCGTATCGCCGCCCGGCAGGGCTGAGACACCCGGGCACAGGCCGGTGCCGCCGTAAAGCTTCGCCTCCTCCGCCGTACAGTAGGCAGCATGAATAAGCGCGCTACGGTAGCCGCCCTGCCGGGGTGCAACGGGCAGACTGGCCAGCGTTTCACGCACGGCCCTGCTCGAAACCCCGCCGCCACCGGCCAGCCTTGATGCCGACGCCCGGGTTGCCTGACTCACCTGCGCAGCCGTACCGGAGGCCGACTCGCTGCAGATGGCGTCCGGCACCGAGTAGGCCGACCGCGCCTTCTCCAACCGGTCCACCTGGCGGTTAAAGTTGTCCGCCTCGCGCTGTGTACGCGCTGCTTCTGTAATGGCTGTGGTGGTTTTGTCTGAGGACTGCACCACTGCCGTACCGGTTTCCTTCTCAGCCGACAGGATTTCAGCCAGCGTTGCCTGCATAGTCTGCAGCGCCGGCACGACCAGCGTCTCAGTCGGGACGCTGCTCAATTCCTCAGTGGGATAGGCCAGTGCGCAAGGGGAAAGCGCCGCCAGCACGCAGGCGGCAAGCCACCTGCGCCCCGCGGGGCGCCAATGTGTGGATGATTGCATGTCAGAACTCCAGAAGGGTCAGAGGTCGTAGCCCTGTTGATCGATAAGCTCGGTGGCAAGCGCGCGGATAACGCTCTCTCCGCCCGTTTCGCCAGCAGTGCGGCGGCGGTGCTCTATGAATTTTTCAGCACTGCCATTAGGGAAGAAGCGTCCGAGAATGCGGCGGGATGTTTCGGCGCCAACATCTTTCTCAAGAGTGCGGCGCAGCGACATATCTACCGGCGTGGTGCTGTGACCCCACAGCTCCTCCGGGCCTACTGTGTTTTTCATAATGTGGGCAATGGTGCTGCCCCCTTTGATGCGGAAGATACCAAGGAATGGCACGCCGCTGCCGTCGGCTGCGGGACCGCTGCCAATGCGCTCAAAGCGGTCCAGCGTCACGTTCGGCACTTTAAAGCGCTCCTGCAGTAGCTTGCGATCTTCCGGGTCAACACCAACCATATAGACGTTGTTCGCAGACTGGCGAAGCGCATCGGGCATGTCTCGGAAGTACTGCGAGGACAGCACGGTACGCACACCAAACTTTCTCTCCTCGCGGTTGTCGGTCTCAAGCATAGGGAAGATAAAGGGCACACCTTTGGCGTTATGCAGTTCGTCGTATTGTTTGGTTTTGACCTCTTCATCAAGCTGTTGAACGCGGGCGCGGTGTATCGCATGCCAGCGTTCGTGCAATTCAGGGAAAAGCTCGTCCTGATACTGCGGCAGCACGAAGTCACCGCCAGCAATATGTCCGGCGAACAGATACATCATGCCAGTCTGCAGGTAACCCGCCGGAGACTTGTCGCCAGCGACATACTGAATGTCGACCGTGATGACTCGAGCCTTCGGACTTATCATGAAGCGCGTGCGTCCGGCAAACATGCGGTACTGCGCGCAGGCGTCACGTAGGCATCGGGCGATATATTCAATTAGCGGCTCGTTGCTGCCGTCGCGCTGAATATTGCCGTACATACTCCTGTAATCTTCGCTGAGCAGCCGGGGTGCCATGTCGGCAAGCTCCGGCACTGCCTGGAACTGTGCACGCTGCGACGCAACCGTGTGGCCGGCGTCCTGCAGCAGGTCACGCACTTCATACCAGGAGGCGTTTTCGCGGTAGTCCGGATGCGCCTCCCATATACCGGCATCACTCAGCGCCGTATCAACCTCCGGCACAAGCCCTGGCTCGTAGCGCCGCGGATCCTCACGGCACGCCTTAAATGAATCGCTGACCAGACGACGCAGGATCATTGGCGAATCGCGACCGTTGGGTGGTATGCCGGTTCCGGGGTCAATACAGAGCGCCGACAAGGCGTTCAGCATAAATGTTGACTCGTAACTCAGCGGCGCAGTCAGGCCCAGCTGGATATCAAACAGGTTTCGACAGTGCGTTGCATCGTTGCGCAGGACAATGCTGAGCACCTCATCATGACGCTCCGGCGGTAGCCCTGCATGCAGTATTGACACCATGCCCACGGAGCTGAACCCTTTATCGATGCCGGCATAGAAGGGAAGCTGCTTCTGGGCGGACATTGCGAGAATAATTGACTGACGGTTGATCAGTACCGATTTTCCGCCGCCGGATTCGCCCGCCACGATAGTGGTTTTCTTGGTCTGATTAGACGCTGCGAGTGCCACTGGCATCAGCCTGCCGTCAGGCGAGATAAACATCGCGTTGCCTTCTTCACTCCATGCGGTAGTCGGACGGGTGAGTGGCATCAGGTTCAGCGCCTCGGACAGCGGCGGATACATCAGGCACGGTCCGCTTGCCGCAGATGACGCTGTGAGTGTGGCCACCCATGCCTTTACCGGATCACCAAAGGTCTGGGTCACGCCACAGATCCCCCATGAAGTCAGCGCCTGCTGTAGCAGCGTGAGGTTGCGCGTCACGGTCTCCGGCGAATCTCCCCAGGTTGCAGCGGTGATGGTCATTACGCATACCGGCTCGTGCATCTCGCGCTCGGCCAGCAGAGAAATCGACTGAAAAATCGGCTTCAGCCCCGGCACCCACTCAGTAAAGCTTAAGACTGCCTGTTTACCGCCCAGCCGGTGCATGCCGCCCGGCATCAGGTCCTGACGGATACGGAACGGAACGCTGCGCGGAATAAGCTCGCGAAGCTTTGCAAAACTTTGCGGATTCTGCGGCCCAAGATTCACTGCCACCGTACCGTGCCATACACCGTTAATTTTCAGTAGGTTATTGCGAATCTCGTCGACGTATGTACCCATCACCTGAAAGTTCAGCCAGGGTGCCAGTAGCGCTGTTGCATCTGCCCCCTGGCGCACCCCGCGGGGAATAATGCGGTCATCGGGAAGCAAAGGTTGCCAGGCAGCGCCAGTGCCCGGATCAATCTGCGTGCGCAGCACGCGACCTGCCTCATGGGCATCGATGCGGCGCATTAGCACACCCTTACCACTGTCGCCCAGCGCGCGTTCCACCTGCGAAAGAAAAGCGTCATGACGGATTTTAAGTCCCGCCAGTTCGGTAATCAGCGGGTTCTGCCCGAATGCAGCGGTGGGGCTTGCCTTCATAAGGTCACTAAGACGTGCATTTTCATCACGCAATTCGTGCCCAGCCAGCACGCCGCGCCCGGTATAGCACACAAGCCAGGTGCGTTCGCGGTTCACCCATGGCTTGAGCTTTTGCACCTGTTCGTCGAGCAGATACTGCAGCTTCAGTCCGGTACGCTTCAGAGACTGATACTGTGGCAGCAGCAGCCGCCTGACTTCGTCCGCGCCCCCGGCAGGATCGCACTCGTGCACGATGCTGATACGGTGTCCCATGTAGCGATAGTGCGCGGTCAGCGTCTCGGTCATACGCTGCAGGCGACCCTGCCACGAGTCATCATGCGAGGACGCCAGATTTTCGTCAGATTCACGGTAGCTGCCTGAGATTTCAAACACCGAGAGGTAGTCGCCTTTGTGCGTAACCATGATGTACGGCGCGCTCAGCTCCGGGTGGCGGATGCGGTCGTCTTCGGTCAGGCGCACCACAGTTTCGAGGTCACCGTAATCAGGCAGATCGCGCGACACGGCAAAGCGCGTTGCAGCGGTGATGATTTCTTCAGTCCAGCGGATGAGGCGGTTTGGCATACAGGTCGCTCCGGGTATAGGTATTCCAGGCCGGGGTATGCACGGCGCTTTCAGCGGTGCGCCCCATCGGCAGCAGCAGGGTAATGTCGCTGAATACGTCAGCGGGCAATATAAGCACGCAGCCTTCAAGCCGCTGCTGCATGAGTTTCCGCTTCAGAGGGGGCAGCCGCGCAAAGGCTGCGGCAAACTCCGGCGCGCGGGATGTACCCCACTCGGCCTCGACCTCACGCGCATGGCGGGCGAGCCAATTCCAGACTCTGCGTGACTCTTTGCGCACCGCTTTAATTTCGCTGTGCAGCCCGATAAGCGCACGGCGCTGCAGGTTAATGAGGTCGGCCGGCTGCGCGTCGGGCAGCCAGGCAAGGTGTCCGTGTGCTGCCGTCGGGCTGTCCAAATTCAGGGTCAGCCAGCAGAGTGTGCAGAGCGGCTGCGCATCCGGGCCCTGCCAGAGACGCTGCGCGCGAGTACCGCAACAGCGGCAGGAAGAGCCGGCGTTTGCAGGTATTGGCCTCGGTGGAGTTTCTTCGCCGCTGACGTCCGGAGTGAGCGGCAGCAGTGAACCCGCCGCCGAGACCGGGGCGTGATTAGGATTCATGGTGATACCCTGTCGGAAATGAAAAATTAGAGGGGGATAATGTCAGTCAGAAGAAATGGCTACTGGTCAGCTAATCCACATCAATGCTGCCGCAGAAACCAGTGTAGTGCGCTTAACGGCGAAATGGACGGGATAGAGCCGCCATACTCTCCCACTGTGGCCAGCCCGTTTTGGGCTGCACACTACAGTAGGACTCGCTGCCGCCCACCATTGCCTCCGCTCCCTGACTGTAGGCTTTACCCTCCAGCCAGCAGGTACCGGTTCCGGCGCTCTGGTTCAGCTGCCCCAGTACCTGCTGCAGGTGGCTGTCGATAACCTGCGCAGTGACGTTCAGTTGGTCGAGCTTCCTGCTGACGTCAGCATCACTCACCGGCTGGCTGGCAAACGCACCGGCACACAGGCAGGCAGATAACGTGAAGGCTGAGGCAGTGCGAATTAAGTTTTTCATCATGGAACTCCGGAGGAATTAACAGGAGATGTGCAAGAATGCCGCCCCGCAGGGCGGCAGGGGGCGTTAACTGATTGAAACCGGTGAGAGCCCCACCTGCGTCATGCCGCGCTTAATGATTTCCGTGATCCCGATAGCCAGTAACCCACCGCCGATAGCCAGAACAATCATCCAGGCCTTAATCTGTGGATTGTTCTTCATGGCCTTGATCGAAAGGAGCCCGCCGGCGACGGCAAAGAAACCGATGACCTGAATGATGATGATCCCGCTGGTCTGGATAGATTTGGCACCTTCGGCTGCACTTTTACCCATATCTGCCAGGTCACCGTCAGCCATGGCCAACGGAGAGATGAGTGCGGCCCAGGCGTAAACGCCACGCAGGGTGAGCTGACGCAGGTTTTCAGACAACATAAGGGCGCGGGCAAAGGCCGCGCGGTAAAGGCGAGTAAGCATGGTGTTTTCCTTTAAATGATGGCCGGATGGCCAGTTGAGTTCGTCCGTGTGGACGTAAGACTGAACGGCTGCGTCAGAGCAGGCCGAGTGTTTTCTGTAAGGCGTCAAGCAGATAGGGGTTACACACAAACATCACGCCGATAATAAATTTGACTGTGCCGCTGCTGACGTCGTTGCCCGCAGTCAAGCCGGAATGGCCGTCTTTCCGGGAACGACGCCACATCAGAACGCCGGAGAGGACGAACCACACACCTATCATTCGCAGCAGGCTCAGCAGGGCGTTGGCGGCGACGGCCCCCTGACCGAAGGTGCCCTGGTCAACATAACTGATGGCGTCAAATGAAACCTGCCACCCCACCTGACGCGCCCCCGCGCCAATAAGTTGATCCAGTCCTACCAGGCAGCCGCACAGCAGTATCCAGGCCACCACTGCGCCGCCGCTCGCCGACTGCCCGGGTGCTTTGCGGGCAAGCCAGGACTGACGGGCAAGAAACCCGCCGGCTCCCAGTACACCGAACAACGATCCCAGCGTCAGGGCCAGGGAGATGAAAGTGCTCTGCAGCCCGGAGGCAAGGTTAGAAAGCATCTGGATGCCGTCAAGAGAACTGCCCATGACGCCTCCTTAGCGAAGCACGCCAGCGCTGGTCATAACGCTGCGCTCCGCCGAGCTGATATCGCGCACTGTCACACCGCCCAGGCTGTCTCCCGGCTGCACGGCATAGGTTCTGCCCTGCCAGCTCACCCATGCCATACCTTCCTGAAGACTTTCCAGCCGCATGCCAGCAAGCGCTGAGCGTTTTACTTTTTGCCCTGTGGCAGGCCGGGAGGCATCTGCAGCAGGACGGACTGCCAGTACGGTGACAAGATTGCCCAGCCGCACGTTCTCCTGCGCCACTCCATCAAGCTGCTGCTGCAGCGCCGACAGTGCCTTAGTCTGTGCCCGCACTGTGTCAGAAAGGCGCGTAATAGCTTCACGATTCGCCGCCTCAAACTCCCGCCCCTCACGGAGAATTGAGACAAGGTCATCCGGCACGCTGCCGGCAGCAGGTGCCGTATTCACGGTCGCGGGAACGCTGAGCCCGCCGGTCTGCAGCGGTACCGGTGCAGAGGCTGCAGGTGACTGGACAGCTTCCAGCCCGGCGTCCTGACCAAACGCACGCTGGCTGGCATCCTGCGAGGAAGAAGCGGGCCAGAACAGGTACCATGCCGTGCCGCCCAGCCCCAGAAAGATAACGATTATCCAGGGCAGCGAGTAGCCCAGAAACACCGGGCGCGTCAGCAGACTCTGTTTTTTTGCAGCGAGCGGTGACGCGGCTGGAGCCACAGGTGCAGTTTCTGCCGGCTGCGGATCAAATTCATTCACGGGCGTTTCCTCTCTGTTCAGCGGCGCGGATGCGCGCCTGCGTTTCCGCGCGAAGGTCTGCGGCGGTAGGTGTCGGATTGCTGCTTAATGAGTCAGACGTTCTGAGGCTGCCAGATGAGGACATGACTCCCTGCGGTGATTCAGCATCGGTGCTGTACACGCCTCGCATAAACTGGATGGCCACCACTTCGCCATTTTTCACCGTTACGGTACGATCCGGCAGTCGCGCGGCATCGCTGGCCAGCACCTGTGCCGCCTGCTCCGCCGTACCACCTGCAATGACCCCGGCGACTGCTGTTCCATCCGGCGTGGAGGGACGTGTGGTAACGGTATTAAAGCCATTGCTCAGCAGCTGCGTATTGGCCTGCGCGTAAAGCTGACCTGTTGCGCCAATTCCCTTAAAGATTGCAGGCAGCACAATGCGTCGGACATAGTGATGCTCAACGTCAGTCGCGATGTTGGCTACGAGCGTGTCATCCTGCAGCGCGTAAGCATCTACTTTGTAGTTCTGTCCGTTCAGCGCCATGGTGGTGAAGTGAATAATCACGCCATCGCCGGACAGCTTCGCCCCCGCGGGCGCCTGCAGCACCGCGCCAGCGTACTGACCTGTGGTGATCCGGCCCAGCACCGGCGTGGTGCCGTTGTCAGAGTTAACCCCGGTGTAAATCTCACCCGGCCCGCGCCAGTATGGCGCCACTACAACAGAGGCCGGCGGTGTGTTCTCGATGGCATGACGGCTGCGCGCGGCGGCCTGCTGTGCATAGCTGCCAGGCTGCGAATCACGCCAGCTTGCCCAGCTACTCTCTTTTCCTCCCAGCAGCTGAGCCGTCGGCAGCTCATCTGTTTTCGGCTCCATCTGCATCTTTGCAAGCAAAGCATTCAGCGACTTTGTACGGGTCTCAGCCAGCGATTTTTCCTGCTCCTGTGTTCGGCCGCCGGCCTGCTGTCGCGGTGGAGGCGTAGACGTCGCAGCAGGAGCCACAACTACAGCAGATTTAGGCGTCACCACATCCTGCTGCGCCGGAATGCTGGCAATGAAGCTCGTGTTCCGGGCAGCGGCGGCCTGCGCGCCCAGTGCGTTGCTTTCACGCAGCCGGTCCCGGTAGTCAGGCTGCTCCTGTGCGCCCACCTGTGCGGTACTTGCAAGGCGGGTCAGATTGACATTTGAGGGCTCGATCGCCGGTGCGGCAAAGTAGCTCCACAGCCAGTAGCCGCCGCCTGCGAATATCACAATGCCACCCGCTATCAGACTTATCATCAGGCGGATGTTGCTGCCGCCGGTATTCTGTTGATCGCTCATGATTACTCCAGGGCAATACTGAGGGCTTCGGTACGCCCATCAACGGAGAAGGCCACACGCGGCGTCAGCGGAAGCTTCCACAAATGCGTGCCGTCGGCGGAGGATAGCGTGGTGTCAAACTCGTCGCGGATGTCCGCGCGCGAACGAATGTAGAGATCGTCGCCCTGCTGCCACACCGCGGTGTCGGGCACGCTGCCGGTCACCTTCAGGCGCTTTGCGCCCGATGGCGGCACGCCGTCCAGAAACGCCTGCAGCACGTCGTCGTGCAGCCCGATACGTGACGGTCCCGGCGCGTCTGGAGCTGCGCCTGGACCGCGGCGAGGGATCCGCAAGTCAAGGCGCGCATCCACCGTCCAGGTTTTTTTGGCGGTGTCAGCCTCGCCGCTCATCACGCTTATCTGAATCGGCACCGGCAGGCCTTCCAGTCCTACAGTCACCAGCGTGTTCACGAAATCGCGCTTTGCAGTGATGACCATAAAGGACATACCCGGTATCCACTTCACTTCAATATCAGCGGAGCCAGAGACCGGTTCACCTAAGATTTTCCAGGGCGCGCCCGTACTGTCAATAAAGCTCACCGTGGCGGGCCAGTTTACGGCGGTACGCACCAGCGGCAGGCTCGCGCCCGGCTGCAGACTCACAGTCTGTGCGCTGATGCGCGGCACCGCTGTGATACCCGGCGTAGCCAGCGCCCGGTTCTGTTCGGTCTGCTGCGCGCGCAGCTGGCGGATTTCATCCGGCGTCAGAGGAGATATCCGGTCAGTAACCCTGTGGACAAAAGCGCAGCGGCCGCAGTATCTGCGTACAGACAGCAGGCGGTCATAAAATGACCGCCCCGTCCGTTATTTCAGGTGGCCGCGCATCTCGGCAGCGCGCCGGTACAGCGCCACCAGTTCTGTATCAATCTGCTCGATCAGCATCCCGGCCATTTTCTGTGCCGGCGCCGCGCCGCGGAAAAGATGGC
This sequence comes from Pantoea sp. XY16, assembly GCF_025153065.1. Classification (NCBI taxonomy): domain Bacteria; kingdom Pseudomonadati; phylum Pseudomonadota; class Gammaproteobacteria; order Enterobacterales; family Erwiniaceae; genus Pantoea; species Pantoea sp. XY16. Next base: position 72,165 of record NZ_JANZNP010000018.1, read on the forward strand.
GCTTTGTCATGTCCCGTAACCGCAGGTGAAACTCGTAAAGCGATTCCTCTAGGTCGTTAATGTCGTCGGTAAGCTGCGCGTTTTCGGTCGTCAGTGTCTGGTCTGTCATGGTGCTGTCCTTATGGTCTGGTTACGGAAAATACGTTATGCGGCACGGGCGGCGCGCAGTTCTCCCAGGCGGCGCAGGCCGGCGGTGTGGTACTGCTCCAGCAGTTCGATACCGATCCAGCGGCGGCCGCATTGGTCCGCGGCGACGCAGGTCGAGCCGGAGCCTGCAAACGGGTCTAAAACCAGATCACCGGGCTTCGTGAAGGTTTCGATAAGCGGCTGCAACACGCTTACCGGCTTTTCGGTCGGGTGGTGCCGGTTGCCCGTGTACTGCCAGGGCATCACATCAGGTAAGGGCTTCGCCGGCAGCGGCGGGCGCCCTTTGGCCAGCAGGTAGGCGCTTTCATGCTGATACCCGACAAATGCCGATTTCGATGCATAGGTTTTGGTGAACACAAGGTGCCCGACGACGCGAAAGCCCGCCGATTTCCATGCCTGCATGAAGACGTCCACACGATTCCAGCCGTAGAAACTCACCGCCAGGCTGTTGTTTTTGAGCACGCGGAACATTTCGCGGCTGGCTGGCAGTACCCACTCGTCGCTCACGTCGTTAGCGATTGAACGGCCGGACCGGTCCTTAAAGCCGACGAGGTACGGGGGATCGGTCAGAATGAAGTCGATGCTGTTATCCGGAAAGCCGGCCATTATCTGTACGCTGTCGCCACGCATGAATCGGGACATAGTTATGTTCCTCAGTGTCAGGGGGCACCCCTGTGGTGCCGTGACCACCACAAAGACGGGCGTAAAGCGGAGCAGGCAGGGGCGGACGCGCAAGCCGCACGCGCCGCCGGAGCGGACTGAATGTCCCGCGCACGGCGGGGAACGGGTGAGCAGGACGGCGAAGCTTCCCTTGACTGCGAAGCGGCCCGGCTACAGTGAGGGCACGGCACTTTATCCCTGCCGGTTTCCGGCCGCAGGACGGGAAGCGGCAAAAGGAACGGAGCGAAGCGACATCCTTATCGTTAACCTTAGAGATGCCGCCGGTCGGGGAGGCATCGGGTGAAAATATCAGGGCCGGTAATCTTCCCACCGGCAGTCACTACCGTCACTGATGACGGGTGCATCCGGCGAACCGCTTATCTGCCACTCATCGAGAAAACACAGGCCACTCAGCGTCTCCGCCTCGCGTTCATCAAGCAGAATGATACTTTTGAGCCAGATGCTGCCCCGATCAAACTGCCAGTAGCAACCCTGAGAGCAGAGGGGGCGTTCCGGTGGCCACCAGTTTTCGCCCATCCTTTCGCATGCGGCTTCGGCCAGCGTAAAGTCCTGCCCGCTGAGCAGCATGTGGTATTCGTATGAGGTGCTGCCCACCTCTTCCTGATAACTGACCAGCCAGATATTCATTCAGTTTCCCTCCGGGCCTTCACGCTTTCTGCACAGTCGCGCATAAAATCCCAGCTGAGGCTGATATCAGCATCCAGCGTCAAGTCCGCCAGTTCGAGCGCTGCAGTCACTTCACCGGGCGTAAGCTCCGGGTCAATATCCTCAAAGTCGTCTGCCATCCAGATGTGGGCCACGCACGGGGTATCCGGGGCGAACCCCGACAGGCTGGCCATCAGGCCCGCAATGGTAAGTTCTCTTTTCATCATCCTGTCCGGCGGGGCTTACCCCGCCGCCTCCCGTCAGCCGCCAAAGTGTCCGATGTTGTTTACTATCCAGTCCGGTCCGATCACGCACGTAATGCCGTCCTCATCCTCCTCATCCCATTCCAGCTGACTGCTGAGGCTGTCGGTCAGTTCGCCGTCGCTGTAAAGGGCGAACCCGCAGAAGCTGCAGCCGCTTTCCGCGTACCAGTGCTCGACAGTCACACTAAAACGCTTGCTCAAAGCTTCAAATACCCGACCATCCGGCGGTGACCAGGGGGTATCAAAGTCCACCTCCAGAAAGTCCGGCCCGCAATCACCCACCTCCAGTGCGTAACCTCCTGGCCACTTCACGCCATACTGTGCGATATAAAACTCATAACCGCCGGGAATCCCGTCCAGCAGGCCACCGTTGAATCCATTGATTTCCACATCGAGGCGGGTAGGGAGCAGCAGGTGCATGTCAAACTCTGCCGAGCCGTCTGCAATAGCATCGCTATCACTAGTGCGGATCCAGAATTCACTCACCCTGCTCCCGCGCACGCCTGACCAGTCGAAAAACTTACGCTTCCATAAGCTATTCATCACCGCCTGTGCCTCATCATCCAGCACATCCCACTTGCGGCTTCGGATACCGGTGGCCAGCCACAGGTCGTGCAGCCGGTAACAGGTTTTGTCAGTCAGTTCTGCGCCGTCACGCAGCTGCGCGAGCCACTGTGTAAAGGCACGGTTCTCCGGCGTGTCTTCACCCGGCCCCGCCGCCGTCAGCGCCGGCAAAGGCGCATACGTTTCGTCCGTAACCGGACGCAGCAGCCCGGCGCAGCCCGCGAGGAACAACTGGATCCCCTCAGCTTCTGCCCGCATATACAGTGGCCGCACATTGCCCTCCATAAGCGCCCGCACATGGCTCACGTTCTCTGCCAGGCCGGTCACTCGCAGCCTGTTTGCACACCAGTTCGGCATGGTTATCTCCTCAGTCAATGGTTGCACGGCCTCACCTGCGCCGTGCCGACACAGCAGCCGGGCGCAAAGTGAAGCCGACAGGGGCGACACCGGAAGCCGCACGCGCCGCCGGAGCGGACTGAATGTCCCGCGCACGGCGGGGAACGGGTGAGGATGACGAGCGCCAGCGTCCCTTGCAGGCGAAGCGGCCCGGCTAACGTGAAGGCACGGCGCTGCCCGACGGCAAGGAGGGAGGTATTCCGGAATTTGAATGGCTATAACAGCTGTCAGACGACGCGAATTAATTACCTGCAAAACCGATAAAGAAAATCGGCGGCAAAAGGTGAGCTTAGTGAATATATGAATTGAAAAAAGTGCAATTTTTGCACTTTTCGAGAATAATACTTTTTCACTTAACGGAGGGAATTTAATGACAGGCTGGCAGCTTAAACTCTGGCGTAGGAGTCTGCTTTGGAAGAGGGAACGTGCAGCAGCTGAACTTGGCGTCAGCCTGCGTACTTACAAAGATTATGAAAATGCGGATACGGTAAAACGTTCGATAGCACTGGCAACCGTTACACTGTCACTAATTAACGTGTTGCCATCAATGCAAAGTCAGGAGATCAGCAGTGAAAGCATGGTGCGTTTAATTAACCAGATGATCAGCACTGTAGACGAAAAATAAAATACCAATATTTTCATGTACATGCTGAGCTATTGCATGATAGCTGTTTCGCTGTGCTTGTCACATAAATTTGCCTCCTCAATACTGTATAAATAAACAGTAATCAAAAGGAGGGAATTTTCTATGCATTATTTACTTAAACAGCTTCTGACCGCGTCTTATCACATCAGGAATACGGGACTATGAAACCGGCAATCTATGCTGAGGGCCTGACGGTTTTGTGGCCAGCCCTTTTCACGCCGCCTGTGAAAATCCCTTTATATGGCGAATACTGCCCCGCAGGCTTCCCTTCCCCTGCCCAGGATTACGTTGAAAAAGAACTCGATCTCAATGAGCTCTGTATTCGCAGAAGGGCGTCGACCTTCTTCGTCCGTGCCAGTGGTAACAGCATGCAGGATCTTGGCCTCTGTGATGGCGATGTCATGGTGGTTGATCGCGCCGAAGAGGCATCTCACGGTGATATCGTTATCGCAGAGGTTAACGGTGAATTCACAGTTAAGCGGCTGCAGCTTCGCCCGCGCCTTGCGTTACTGCCCATGAATCCGGCGTACTCCAAAATTTATCCGGAAGAACTGCAACTGTTGGGTGTAGTTACCTGGTTCTTTAGCAGCACGCGCGCGCGCCGGAGGTAACTATGCCCATGTTTGGCCTGGCAGACGTTAACTCATTTTACGCCAGCTGTGAGACGCTGTTCCGCCCGGACCTGCGCGGCAAGCCCGTTGTGGTTCTTTCGAATAACGACGGCTGCGTGATCGCGCGCAGCGCCGAGGCGAAAAAGCTCGGTATTAAAATGGGTGCACCATGGTTCCAGATTAAGACGCAGGATTTCGCGGAACGTGTTTATGTTTTCAGTAGTAATTACGCGCTTTAGTAAGTTACGTGGAATGCAACATTGATTGAGTAAACTTTGAACAGCAAAGCTGTTGTCAGAGGAGAATGCAATGCTGATTCCACCGAGTGAACACGTTCTGTTGCTGGCAGAGCGCTGGCTGCAACTGTTATCCGATCTGGGGCGGGCGCAGGCCACGCTAACAGCCTACCGCAATGCCCTCCGTCATTACTTTGCGTTCTGCAGCCAGAACGGAATTAAACCTGAAAAGGCGCGGTTTGAAGACCTGGCTGCCTATATTAGTCCTCAGTTACCCGGGATGCCTTTTTCCGCGGCCAGCGCCACGCTCCAGCTTCGCCTGTCGGCGATCCGCCTCTGGTATGACTTTCTCATGTACCTGGATCTTTGCACGGTCAATCCGCTGCCCCGATCCGGCACGCCCGGCATGCTGAGTTCCGGCCGGGGACTGGTTCCCCGCGTTGTAAAGCTGCCGCGCATTCCTGACGATGCGCAGTGGCAGTGTTTTCTTTATCATGCCGCCGCTTCCCCACTGCGTGACCGCCTGATGCTGGCATTAACCTATTACGGCGCGCTGCGTCGGTCTGAAATTACCTCGCTAAGTATTGACGACTTCGACTTTGCTCACCGGCTCATCCGCATCCGGGCAGAAACCACCAAGAGCCGGCGTGAACGAATTGTCTGTTACAGCCCGGCAGTAGTGCCAGTGCTGGCCGCGCACCTTATGCAGATGAAGCGGACCGGAATCGTAAGAGGTGCCCTGTTCCGTTCTGAGTCCGATCGTAATCAGGGCGGGCCGCTTTCATTCTGGACCTGGAGCAAAACGGTACGGAAATGGGCGCTTGAGTCTGGGATGCCGGACATCTCAACCCATACCTTCCGGCACCTGCGACTCACACACCTTGCCCGCGCGGGCTGGAAGTTGCACGAACTTGCCACCTATGCAGGACACCGCGACCTGACCACAACACAGATTTATATTCATCTTTCTGGCAGGGACCTGGCTGCCCGGATGGCTGGCGCGATTGAAACGGCAGATATCAGGATGGCGAACCTCATTTTCAGAACAGAGAAATAACATGAGCCCACACACACCGATTGAAAACAGCCGGCATCCGTTCGACATGACTGAATACCGGCTTGAGGCGTCACTGACCCTCGCTGAACGGACGGCACTGAGCAGCGCTCACAGCCGGTCCCGTATGCTGCGAACGAAGCCGGTGCCGGACCTCATCAGGCCGCTGATGGACATTGCCGCCGGAAGCGGATGCGGCAGCAAAATCACGGGGCTGGTGATAGCCGGATTGCTGCGCGAAATGCATGCAGACGGCATGCCCTGCTGGTGCTGGCCGCAGGAACGCTGGCTGACGCTGTGCCGGGAAGTCAGGGAGGGCCGTCCGTTAATGGCCGCTTTTGCCTGGCATCTGGCTGATTTGCATGACCCGCTCAGCCTGCCTGATATACGTAAACCCGCGCTCTATGCTTCTGCCATCTTCGGCCAGGCTTTTTATCACCAGGAGCTGGACCGGCTGACTGATACGCTGACGTCGCTGGGTTATGCCCCGACCAGCCAGAAAAATCATGTCTCGGGTATACTGGCAACACTGATGATCATGAACAGGGATCCCCGGCTTGAAACGTTTACGCCTGAACTCCTCTGGCGCGCCCAGAGCGGGACAGACAAGGGAATATCCCGTTACGTCGGCCGCGTTTCACATGCACTTGCCGCACTGGGGATTATCAGCGCCCCGGTGAGGATGCGAAACTATAAAAAATGGTACGAAAAGCCGGTCGAAGGCGTCGATCCGGCCTGGGTGCACTGGTGCCGGCGCTGGCGGGAAACGTCGGTGCTCAGGCCGCGCACCCGTGAAAGCCAGTACAGCTTTATTCTGCGCTGCGGCCTCTGGCTGAAAAAGGAGCATCCGGAGGTTCGGGAACCGGCAGACTGGACAATGGAAACCTGCGCCAGCTTCATTGCGGCGGTAGGCCGGATGAACGTGGATGAGCTTCAGCTGGGCACGGAAAGGGGCACCGGCAAATCGGTGCGCTCCGGCGAGCCCATGATGCCGCATTCCAGGGCGCATTTTATCTATTCTCTGCGCCGTTTTATGATTGATTACGAAAACTGGGGCTGGGGGCGCCTGCACTTCAGCCCTGCCCGCCATCTTTCCACACCGGATACGCCGCTGTTCCGTCGCGGCGTCAATCCCCGTGTTATTGACGATCCGGTCTGGCTGAAGCTCATCTGGGCCAGCCTCAATCTGCGTCAGGAAGATCTGCTCACTGAAATACATTATCCACTGGCCATGCTGCAGGCAATGGCCGTCATCTGGACCCATGCGGGGGTAAGAAAGAACGAACTGCTCCGCCTGACAACCGGGTGCATCGCGCCGCAGGCGGACGATATCGTGAAGGACGACGGAAGTATCATCCCGGCAGGAACCCTGTGTTACCTGCATATCCCTGCCGGAAAAACCTCAAAAGCCTTTGTTAAACCGGTGGCGGCCGTGGTGAAAAAATACGTCGACATATGGCTGGATGAGCGTCCGGCAGAACAGGCTTTGCTCGCTGACGAGCGAACCGGTGAGAAAGTCCGGCTTCTGTTTCAGTACCGGGGTAAGCCTGCCGGCAGCGCTATCCTCAACCGCACCGTGATACCGATGCTATGCGCAAGAGCGGGCGTGCCTTGTGAAGACAGTGGCGGAATGATAACCAGCCACCGGGGGCGGGCCTCAGCCGTGACCGCGCTGGCGAGCGTACCGCAGGGCATGTCGCTGTACGAACTGATGCAGTGGACGGGCCATTCAACGCCCCAGTCTACAATGCACTATCTTCGCATCCGCCCGACTCAGCTGGCTGCCTCGTTCGTCAAAGCCGACAGGGTCGCTCATATGATAAGCGTGCTGGTTGACCACGATCCTGAAGCCGCCAGCCTGTCCGGGCCCGCGACCTACTACGATCTGGGCGACTCATACTGTACGAACCCCTTCTGGAGCAGTTGCCCGCACCGGATGGCCTGCATCGGCTGCGATTTTAACCTGCTGAAGGATAGCGCGCGCGGGCTGATACTGGAGAGTAAAGCATCCATCCGGCGTTACCTCGAAGAGGTCCCGCTCACTCCCGATGAGAGAGCCATACTGGAGCAGGATGCTGAAAAGGTTGAGCAGGCTCTTACAAGATTGGGCCCACAATCCTGACTGCTCAGATGCTTACAATGTCAGGTCTGAGGGTATCAGTGCAGAATCAGTACAGATAACTGAACGCCGTATTTGATATAAAGCTGATTATAACGGGCGTAATGCCGTAACTGATGGAGCAGCAGATGAGAAAACAGAAGCGATGTATGGGATACGTGGCGGTCGTGGTCGATGACTACGATCGTGCAATTGAGTACTACACCGATAAGCTGGGCTTTACCCTCATTGAAGACACGCCGCAGCCGGGTAAGCGCTGGGTCGTGGTGACGCCGGCCCCTGACAGCGACTGTGCTATTCTTCTTGCCCGCGCGTCGAACGACCGGCAGGAAGGCTTTATCGGCAATCAGTGCGGCGGACGGGTTTTTCTGTTCCTGCAGACCGACGACTTCTGGCGCGACTACAATGCTATGAAGGCAAAAGGCGTCCACTTCTTTCAGGAGCCACGGGAGGAAGAATACGGAATGGTTGTCGTATTTGAGGACATCTACGGCAATCGCTGGGACCTTTACCAGAACAGGCAGGCCTGAAATTCTTTCACAGCAGCGCCTCAGGTGTACGGGAAGCATTACAAGCGTAAACCCTGTCAGGTCTGGCCTGCAGAGAGCGCTTCTGAACAATATACCTCAGTGCAGCGGTCACTGCACTAAGGTCTCCCTCGGGTTAACCACACAGCGTCATGATATAAAATCCGGCCGCCGTCATGGCCAGCGAACCCAGCACGTGTATCAGCACCGAGGCGGCTGCCCAGGCATAGCTGCCGGACTGCAGCAGGGCAAAAACCTCAGCCGAGAACGTGGAGAAGGTCGTCATTCCGCCACACAGCCCGGTGGTAATGAGCAGCCGCCAGGCCGGATCGAGGCCGGGATGGCGCAGAAAATACGCCAGCGCCGCTCCGATGATAAACCCTCCCAGCAGGTTGACCAGCAGCGTCCCCGGCGGCAGGTCCGGAAAAAGCGCGTTCAGGCGCGCGCCCAGCTGCCAGCGGATAACACACCCTAAAGCACCGCCGGTGATGACAGCAAAAAGCTGATTCACGTTCACTCCTTTTATTTTTTTATATTCAGAACATAACGGGAAACGACCTGTGCGGCCGCATCCATCTGGTATACGGCCGGCACGCCGGTCGGGATATGCAACTGTGCCAAGCTGTCGTGTGGCATGCCGTCCAGGAAGGCGGCCAGGGCGCGCAGCGTGTTGCCGTGCGCCACGACCAGAACGGTACTTCCGCAGAGTATCTGCGGCATCACGGCGTGCTGCCAGTAGGGCATGACGCGACGCAGCGTCATTTCCAGGCTTTCCGTCGCAGGCAGGTCGGCCAGCGCAACGCGGCTGTAGCGCGGGTCCCGACGCAGCTGCGCCGGAGCCCCTGCGTCCGCGGGGGGAATGCCGCTGAAGCTTTTGCGCCAGAGCCGGACGGTCTCTGCACCCATCATCCGGGCAGCCGCTTCCTTGTTCAGCCCCTGCAGCGCACCGTAGTGCCGCTCGTTCAGCCGCCAGTGTTTGTCCACGGGCGTCCAGCTGCGGCCAAGACGGTCCAGCACCCGCCAGACCGTGTGAACACAGCGCGTCATCACCGAGGTGAAGACCCGATCGGGCAGCAGGCCCGCGTCCCGCAGCACGTCACCGGCCCGGTCAGCCTCCTGCCGCCCCCGGTCCGTCAGCGGCACGTCTGTCCATCCGGTAAAACGGTTTTCCCGGTTCCACTGGCTTTCGCCATGGCGCAGGAGAATCAGCGTTGAAGGTGCCAAAGACTGTGCTCCTGTGCCGGCCGCTGGCCGTCCGGTGGATCTGTTACGTGCGGCGCACAAACGCATGAAGCCCCGCATAGTGAGCGTCCTCACCCAGCGCCTGCTCAATGCGCATCAGCTGGTTGTACTTTTCCACGCGTTCGCCGCGGCACGGCGCACCGGTTTTCAGGTGTCCCGCGCGCAGGGCTACCGTGAGGTCGGCAAGAAATGTGTCCGTCGTTTCCCCACTGCGGTGGGACATGAACGCGCCCCACCCGTGCCGCTGGCAGAGCGCCACGGCGTCCAGCGTTTCGCTAAGCGAGCCTATCTGATTGAGTTTAATCAATGCGGCGCTGGCGAGGTTTTCGTCAATGCCGCGCTGGATGTACTTCACGTTGGTGACAAACAGGTCGTCACCAACCAGCTCGGCCCTGCCCGCAAGCTGCTGGTGCAGATGCTTCCAGCCCGACCAGTCATCTTCTGCCAGGCCGTCTTCCAGCAGAATGACGGGAAACTGGTCCATCAGCTCGCCGTAGTACGCCGTCATTTCCGCCGCGCTCAGCGCACTGCCCTCCGTGCGCAGATGATATTTTCCGTCTGCGAAAAACTCACTTGAGGCAGGGTCCATGCAGATGCTGATGTCTTCTCCGGGCCTGTACCCCGCCTTCTCAATGGCCTGCACGATAAACGCCAGCGGGTCGCGGTTCGACGATACGGCGGGCGCAAAACCGCCTTCGTCGCCGACTGCCGCGGACAGGTTCTTGTCCAGCAGGATCTGGCGCAGCGCCTGGTAGACCTCGCTGCCCTGACGCACGGCCTCGCGCAGCGTGGGTGCCCCGTGTGGCGCTATCATGAACTCCTGAAAGTCCGCGCCCTGACCGCGGGCGTGCACGCCGCCGTTGATAATGTTCATGCACGGTACGGGCAGCAGGTTCGCCTGCAGGCCCCCCAGGTAGCGCCAGAGCGGCTCGTGCGAGGCCTGTGCCGCCAGCCGGGCAACCGCCAGCGACACGCCCAGAATGGCATTGGCACCCAGCCGACTCTTGCTCTGCGTACCGTCCAGCGCCAGCATGATGTTATCCAGCTGACGCTGCTCGCGCACGTCCCTGCCGCGCAAGGCTTCGCAGATTTCCGTATTAACCGTCCTGACAGCATCCAGTACGCCTTTACCGCCAAAACGGTGTACGTCGCCGTCGCGGCGCTCAGCGGCCTCGCGCGAGCCGGTGCTGGCCCCGGAAGGCACCGAGGCCCGCGCCATCATTCCGTCCACGGTCCGGGCTTCGACTTCAACGGTGGGGTTGCCGCGAGAGTCAAGAATTTCACGGGCGGTCACGTTATCCAGTGTAAAGCGCATAGAGTTTCTCCCGGTTCAGTCATTCAGGTGAGTGATAAGCACATCCACCGTGAGGTGGTTAATGTATTCCGCCGAGCGGGACGTCAGCATTCCCATAAAGCGGTTTCGGTGCCCGGCAAGCACGAGGTCCACGCCCAGCTCAGCGATGCACTTCTCCACGTCCTCAAAGCGGCGCATGGTCACCAGCTCCCGCATGTCTACCGTCTCAGGCACGGAGGCCGCCAGCTCGCTCATAAACGCTTTGGATTTCAGCACCTCTTCCGACACGACGTCGTCCATCAGGCTGTCGGACACGTAGTTCATTTCCCGGTAGTCGTCGCTGATGTGGGCCAGGGTGATTTTCATGCCGAGCGGCTGCGCCAGCGCGACCGCCCGCTTCAGCAGGAGGGTGCCGTCGTCTTTATCGTTCACAAGTATCAATGCATGGGTGTAGCAGGTCATAATGAACTCCCGTTCTGGTTGAGGCGGGACTCAAGCCACGGCAGAAGCTGTTTTTTGCGGCTGAGCATACCCGGTACGGAGCAGGAGGCCGCGTTAACGCTCTCCCGCCCGGCGAAATAAAGCGTTGAAAACCCGGCCCGGATGTCGGTCAGCATCAGCACCGCCAAACCAGCACCCGACTGGTCTGCCAGATACGCCAGGGCAGCGAGCAGGTCGTCCATCACGGTGGCAACCTGTGACGGGGAGCTGACCTCAATCTGGGCGATGCGCACGTCAGTGCCGGCAATGACGAAGGCCTTGAGGTCCCTGTCCAGCAGCAGCTGTGCGCTGAGGCCGCTGACGTCAGTTTTTGCCGTAAGGAGGTCACGGGCGAAGGCTCTGCGGTTTACGCCGGACAGTACGCCCAGCTCGGTAGCCGAACGGATATCGTCTTCGGTCGTGGTGGGCGAGCGAAGATTCACGGTGTCGCTCAGGAGTGCACCCAGCAGAAGAATGGCAAGCGTCGGGGGCAGCGTGCGTCGCGCTTCAGCGTTCATAAGCAGCCACAGCAGCGTGGCGCTGCTGCCAAGCGGGCGTATGTGTACCTCCGGCGGCAGTTGCGTTATCAGTCCGCCCAGCCGGTGGTGGTCAGTGATCCCCACGATGTTGCTCCGGAGCAGGTCGTCAGGTCCCTGCGCCGGCTCGGTGAAATCGACCAGCCAGACCCGTTCATCCTGTAGCGGAATATCAAGCCGTGGCGGCAGCGTGAGTCCGGCGGTGTCAAAGATAAAATGGGTTTCGCGGTTAGCTTCGCCAAGACGCCATGCGCGGGCGTCCATGCCGCGCCCGGTCAGCCAGTGCGCGGTGACGAAGGCCGTGCAGATGGCGTCGCTGTCAGGATTGATGTGGCCAAAAACGTGTATCACAGGTCTCTCCCCGAAGAGGGAAGTACGCAGGCCGGGAAGAAAGTAAGGACGGCCTGACGCACCTCCTGAAAATCAAGAGTCGCATCAGGCGTCATCAGCTCCGGAACGGAGCGGTTGGGAAAGGTGGAACGCCATCACCTTGTCATATGAGTATAGAGCCGGTTGCAAAACCTGTCAGTATTATTCTGCTGGCGCCCTCAGCCTGCCAGCGCAGCCCGTGCCTCGCAGAGTACCCGGCGAATGTTTTCCGTCACCGCCGGACTCGTGCAGAGCGAAAGCGGACTGGGGTGCGGCATCGTCAACACGGGGACGCCGGGGTACAGATGATTGACCGTCCCGCGGGCCTGAGCCGCTACGGCACCGGCCAGCACCACCACGCGCAGCGCGGGCAGATACGCCAGCACGTCCTCAAGCAAGGCGCAGCCTCTGCGGATGTCCGCCGCTGACGGCCGTTTCTGCAGCCCGTGACTGACCCAGGGCACCGTATTCCACAGCACGCTGTCCTGACGCGAAATACCGGCTTCCGCCAGAAACCGCCCAAGGTTCTGCTGGGCCGGCCCCGGGTTATCACGCGACACAAACCGCGGTGACGGGCTGCTGCGCGCCGGCGACTGCAGCAGGACGAGCAGTCCGGCCCTAACCCCGCCGTCAGCCGGATCAAACCACGGCAGTTCTGCACCGGCCTGACGCTGGCCGCTGACCCAGCGATTCAGCGCGGCCACATGCGGCGCGGTGACTGCCGCGAGGCATTCCTCGCGTAAAAACGAGTCCTGCATCGATGTGCTGGTTTCACTCACGGCTTCCGATCCAGGCCTGCCAGACAGGGAGAAACAAACAGTTTACCGCTCCATGCCCCACGCACTGTTTTCACCGCGACAAGCAGCCACATGGCCGCCAGTATGACGACAAGAAGCGCACCGAAGCCTTTAAAGAATGCGAGGTCAATCAGGGTAGACAGCTTGAGCGTGGCCACGGTGTACACGCCCAGCGGGAAGGTAAAGCCCCACCATCCAAGGTTGAACGGGATGCCTTCACGGAAGTATCGCACGGTTATCAGCGTGGCCAGCAGCATCCACCACAGGCCGCAGCCCCAGAAGAGAATGCCGGCAACGAACCCCACGCCCTGCGCGATGTGACCGATTTCCGGCATGCCCGCCGCGGCAAACACCCCGGGCGCATCTCCGCCGATGACCAGCATGCCGAGCGAGCCGGTGCCAATCGGACCCAGCGCCAGCCAGCTTGAGGCCGCCATGCTTTCGTGCGGTAGCTTGTGCAGCGCCATACGCAGCAGCAGAATGGCGAGGATGCTCAGCGCCACCGGCACGGAGTACGCCCACAGCACGTAGCTGGTAATAATGATGCCGAGCTGCGCGTGTGGGGCAGCAATGTGCGGCGCCAGCAGGCCGCCGCTGACCGCCGCGACCTCGGCTGCCACGACCGGCAGTAACCAGACGGCAGTCATCTGGTCAATACTGTGCTGCTGCCGGGTAAACATCATGTAGGGAATGCACACGCCGCACAGCAGCGACATCGCCACGTCCAGCCACCACAGGGCGTGTGCCACCTGAATAACGTCTGCGCCCCAGCGCGGAAGACCGAACGCCAGCAGGCCATTGATGATGGTCGCCATGCCCATCGGGATGGTGCCGAAGAACATGGACACGGTTGAATGGCCGAAAATGCGCTTTGCCTCTCCGAAGTACATCACCCAGCGGGCCAGATACATCACGGCAAAGACGCTGAACAGGAGGATGTTAAACATCCAGAGCCCCTCGGCGACAAGGCGCAATCCCGGAACCTGCCAGGGGAACTGCGCCAGAGACAGCGACAGGATGCCGGTCCCCATGGTCGCGGCGAACCAGTTAGGCGTGAACTGTCGTATGGCCTCTTTCGGGCTGCTCAGCGCGCTCAGCGGACGCGCACCGTTATGCAGGGTGAATATTTTATCGTTCATGCCGGAATCTCCTGAGTAGACAGAAAGATTATAGGCATGTCAGAGTAAATCTTTAAAACAGGTTATTTAGCTAAAATAAATCTATAAAAGTGATTAACCACCCCACTTTGCGAAGGATCGTCACTGCGCTGGAGTAAGGGAGGTTTCGCGTCAGGTCTGCGGCGGGCTTTTAATCGTGGCCATGACACGGTTCTTTTTCAGGTCAACCACCGCAATGCTGAGGTCTTTATTCAGCACCCACGCGCGGGTACCGTCCTTGTTGAAGACAATCGCCTGACGGGGCGCATCCAGTCCGGTGACGGTGGACACCACCTTACCGGCGGCGGTATCAATAACGGAGAGGCTGTTGTCGCCAAGGTTGCCGCTGTAAACATAGCGGTTATCCGGCGTCAGCGCGGCACCGTAAGGGTCCTGACCCACGGGAATGGTTGCCGTAATGACGTGCTTTTGCGTGTCAACCACGGCGATTGTGTTGCTGCCGCTGTTAGCCGCGTACAGTGTGCGGCCGTCTGCGCTGACAGAAATGGCGCGCAGCTTGCTGAAGCCGGTTATCTCGCCGCGAATGTCGCCCGTCACGGCATCAACCAGGGTAATTTTATCGCCCTTAAAGTTGGTGACGTAGACGGTTTTGCCGTCCGGGCTGATTTTAATGCCCTGACGGGGCTGGGCAAAACCCGTCACAACTGCAATGGGCCGGTCATGTGTAAGGTCATACACCGAGAGCGTGCTGGCGGCCTCGTTATTCACATACAGTCGCTGACCGTCACGACTTATGGCCGTGCCGAATGCCCCGGGCCCCAGCGGCAGCGTGGCCGCCACGTCAAGCGTCCCGGTGCTGATTTTTTTGACTACGCCGAGACTGCTGTCAGAAAGAAATATGGCCTTACCGTCCGGAGAGAAAAGTGCATTACGGGGGGTGACGTAGCCCTTCATCACCTTTCTGACTTTCCCGGCAGCCAGATCATAGACCACCACGTCTGAGCGCTCACTGTAGGACGCCACCGCCGTTTTTTCATCGGGACTGACAGCAAGGGAATTGTTGTGGATATCGCCGTCAAACGTCCAGCGCGCTTCTGCAGCACCTGCGATGGTACTTATGAGGAGAAATGCCACCGCGGTCAGTCCCGGGATTCTGTAATTTTTTATCATTATTTCTTCCTGCATAAAGTGAAAGATAAAAGCGCATTGCCCGATTGAGGGCTTCAGAATAAGCATGGCAGATTAAATCCCGGCGGGGAAATCGATTTTCCGGCTATGTCTTACCACCCGTCAACTTTCCTCCCTGCCAGTAAGCATACCGAAGTGGTTCAAGGCTGAATAATTCCTGTTCAGAAAATAAACTTCAGAGGAATGGTAACTTATTTTTTTGTTTAAATTGCATTCCACATAAATCATAGCCTTAGCCAGAGAGTGATGACGGCTCTGGAAGAAATGACACCCCGCGTGGAGCAGTATTCAATTGATGAAATGTTCCTGGACCTGACCGGTATCGACGGCTGCGAAGTCTTTGAACATTTTGGCCGGCGCCTGCGCAGGCATGTGCTGGCTACAACCGGTCTGACAGTCGGTGTGGGTATGGGGCCGACTAAAACGCTCGCAAAGAGTGCTCAGTGGGCGAGTAAGGAATGGCCACAGTTCCGTGGTGTGCTGGCGCTGACGCCGGGAAATATCCGGCGTACCGAAACACTTCTCTCAAAACAGCCTGTGGAGGAGGTCTGGGGAGTTGGAAGACGTATCGGTAAACGGCTTAACCTGATGGGGATCAGTAATGCCCTGCAGCTGGCGCACGCGCACCCTACCCTTATCAGGAAAAACTTCAGTGTTGTGCTTGAGCGGACTGTCCGTGAGCTGAACGGTGAATCCTGTATCCCACTTGAAGAGCTGCCGCCTGCTAAGCAGCAGATTTGCTGTTCAAGGTCTTTTGGTGAGCGCATTACCTCTAAGATACTTATGCAGCAGGCGCTTTGTCAGTATGCGACCCGGGCCGCTGAGAAGCTAAGAGGAGAACGTCAGTTCTGCAGGCGTATCAGCATTTTCATCCGGACCTCGCCTCACGCAGAGAATGAGATTTTCTATGGTAATAGTGCCGGCGAGAAGCTCAGCCTGCCGACTCAGGATACACGCGACATTATCGAGGCCGCTATGCGATCACTTGACCGTATCTGGCTGGAAGACCGCCGGTACATGAAAGCCGGCATCATACTCGATGACTTCACTCCAAATGGCGTCAGTCAGCTGAATCTTTTTGATGATGTGCAGCCGCGGGCTAACAGTGCGCAGCTTATGAAGGTGCTGGACGGTATCAATCAGTCCGGGCTGGGAAATGTATGGTTTGCAGGGCAGGGGGTTAGCACAGAGTGGAAGATGAAACGGGACATGCTTTCTCCGGCGTGGACAACGCGCTGGGATGATATACCAGTGGCTCGCGTATTATGAAAATATAAGAGCACAGACTTCCGGTTGTTCGTAATATCCGGCATGCCCCTGCCGGATATCCTTTTACTGTTAAAGCTTCTAAGAATCAGCGGTAGGCCGCACTGCAGATTTCGCATGCGAAATCAGGCTTCTCGTTTAAGCAGAACCTTCACTGTGTCAGTCAGGCTGTAATGTTGTTTTGACCAACGTCCACGCGAAACGCTGCCCATTACAATAGTCTCGTTTTCCGGGACGCTATCGTCATAATACTGGATTTCAATGATGCCTGATTCCTTCAAAGCGGCGGCAACTGAACGGATGTTTGTACGGATATAACCACTTTGTTTCTCGAAATCATCAAGATTCAGGCCACTTAGATTTTTATCAAGCCCGTCAGCAAGCGCAAACACAAGCCGCGAAGCCAGTGACCGTCTTCCGGTATCAGCTAAAGCGTTATCAAGTTCAGTGAAAGTCATTCTGGTTTCACAGCCATTTTCTTACGCACCCGGTAATGCTGGTCTTCCTCGATCGCTGCAGCTATCCAGCCCGAAGCAATATTCAGGTCGATATCCGCAGGCAGACTCTCTGACAGTCTGTCCAGATTCACACCAGGTGACAGCTTTAAGATGAGGGACGCAAAGCCAGCCCATTCTTCATTGCTCTCGGGGCGCCATCCTCGTTTGAGAGTCAGGTCAAACGCGGCCAAAGCTGCCCACAGAGGAGGCTGTCTGCGTTTATTCCACTCACTCAGAGCAGCACCAGGCACAGCAAGTTCTCGCGAAATGATATTCAGACCTCGCGCATGTTCGGTCAATGTTCTGGCTGCTTCAGCTGCACTTCGATCTTCGTCTTTTGCCCATCTGTGCACGATACTCCCGCGGAACTGGGCAGATAGCTGCTGAAAAGGTGTTAATGAGTATGCTGGCATTATTCAGACCTCAGGCCTAAGAACTCTACATCGCTGGCGCGCACGTATAATTCACCTTCAGCGGTTTTAAGCCATATAAAACCAAATTCATCGGGCATCTTATGAAGCAGGACAGTCACTTCAGTACCGTTGAACTTCACTACTGGAATTAAAGGGAGTGGTACATCAGCGACCTGATACTGGTTTTTTTTATCTCTGGAAGAAGTACTACCAGATTCAGTAGTAAGAGCTTTCGCATGCGAAATCCCAGTTTCATTATCTGGCTGGAGAACATCATCACCGCCCTGAGATTTCGCATGCGAAACCTTAGTCGGTGCTTTACTGACATCACGCCCCTTCAACCGATCCAGTTCCTTTTTGACCTGGGCCCGGGTCAAGGTGCTGCCAGCGTTATGCTTTTCAATCAGTCGGTCTGAGGCACCTGAATCTATGTTGTCGATCTGAATCAGTGTGTAAGCAAGATCTACGTCAGAGATAGATTTATTTTTCAGCAGGGCCTTTATCTTTTCAGGTGCAGAGCCAATACGGATATGTTTGCTGACAAAAGCTGTAGGCTTGCCGAGTGAGCGGGCGATTTCCTCTCCTGTCATATTGAAGTCTGTTTTCAGCTGTTCAAAAGCCAGCGCGGTCGCCAAAGGCTTGAGCCCCGATTGCTGCAGGTTCTCGATAAGCTGCCCCATGATGCGCTGCTTTTCATCTTTCGGCGGCCGACCGACATAGATATCAATAAATTCATCACCGCGCTTTTTCATTGAGCGGATACGCGTAGCGCCAAACCATACGCGGTAGCCCTTACGGTCTTTCGGAAAACAGCGCGGCGGCGTCAGGTTACCGAACTCACTGAAGGACTCAACCATGCCGGAAATGACCTCCTCGTCAAAGTCATCTTCAGGACGAACCTGCTCGACCTCATAAATCTCATCCGCTCTGACGCGCACGATCTGCCCATCAGGCTCCAAACCAGGACGGGCAATTTCTGCCCGAATCTTTGATGCTTCTGGCGTTCCAACCGGAGCAGGTGCATTACGGGCTGCTACACTTGCGGCGACTTCAGGCATGGTGCTTACAGCCGGACCGGAAGTTTTAAGCGCGTTTAATTTCTTCTGAAACTTACTCGCAGCCATCAGTGAACGCCCCGTGTCAGTTCAACAATCTTTTTACTCAGTTCCAGATACTGAAGCGCAGGCTTGCTTGATGGGGAGTACTCTTTAATGGTCATGCCCAGCTCAATGGCTTCTTTGGCTAGATTTTTTACCCATGAGATATAAGCCAGCACTGTTTCCGGTCCGTAGTTTTTCTCCTGCAGGATGTCAAAAAGACGCTGCAGGTTTTCTGTCTCTACAGCGGTCAGATAGCCATCGAGGAGAGGCTGATTGTAGTTCTGAACATTTGCCTGGGTGATATAGGTTCCCAGGTATTTAAGCTGCGGGTTGTAGTTTTTACGAATACGTTGCATGTACGACAGCTGCTTTCCGACGCCAATACGTGATGATTTCTCCAGAAGAGTTGGGATCAGCAGATAATCAGCAACAAGATGAGAGGCAATCAGAAGGTTGTTATATTCTGGCGCCGAGTCGATAAAAATGTAGTCGTAGTGCTTACGCAACTCAGTGATGCGTTCTTTAAAATCGAAGATACAGTCCTGCGGACGATAGTTGATTTCATGCAGTTCGTTGGTCGAACCGATGATGTGGCGTCCATCTGGCAGCACATGAGGATTAACTTCTGTATCAGGGAAGAATAACTGGTAGGCATTTGCTTCGCCGGGGGTGAAGGTATTACCCAGCGGGTCTTTATCGATAGAAAGCGGCAGCGCATCTGGAAAGGTCCTTTCCGTCAGCCCGGATGTGGTATCGAAATCAATCATGCATGTCTGCATTCCCATGACCTGCAGGTTGTATGTCAACTCATTGGTTGACTGAGATTTGACGACGCCACCTTTCTGATTTCCAACAATGATGACAATTCCTGCTTTTGCTTCCATAGCTACATCCTCAAGATTTCGCATGCGAAATAATTGTGATGGCTCGTCGCTGACTGGAGTACTTCATTGGCTGAAGGGGATAGGCTCCATTGAGTCTGGCGTTTCGCCGTAATGTCAGCCGGCTACCCGGTGACAAGCTCAGTATGCCAGGCCTCAAATAAAGAATCAACAATGATTCTTTACAATTAGTATCCCATGCGAATTTAAATTCATTGCACCTTCAGGCTACGGCTTTAACTGCTCATCAAATCGTGGAAGTAATTCAGGAGATTCTGGGCATTTGACATAAAAAAACCTCCTGTCCGCTTTAACGAACAGGAGGTTTTATCAACGCCTTACTTCAATCAAAAAGATAATCACGCTGAGGGCAACACGAATTGCCTTGAGTGTAGTGATTAACACTTCCATAGACGTCCTCCTTTCATTCAAGGACATTGCAAGGCGCAGCCAGCCTAGTTTCCCGCTGCGCTTTTCCGTGTTGTTTTACAGTGTACAGACAACACGTAAAGCTTTGTCTAAGTGGGGCTGTGCATCCCGCCAGAGATGCGTTGGGCAATTTTTAATATGTGCGCTCATGTTCAGTCTGCCTTGAAAGGAAGGGGCAGATTCGTTATTCTTTGCGACACAGTGTACAGACAACACGTTCGGTGAAGTCTGAGGAATGCGAAAAGCGATGTCATGCTCCTAACATTCCGGAAACAGGATCAGCCCGCCAGCTGGTCCTTTTTTTTGCGTCAGCTGAATCTAACTTCATCTAAACACCAAGCAATTACTACATGCAGGCTTTTTACAAAGCGATCCCACTACATCTGGACATATTTTAGTAATTTACGGCCGCTTAACAAGAGCAAAAAATGATGGCTGGAGGGGTTGTAATTCTTGCGAAATTTCTTAGCCCACGCCT